>PKTD01000171.1 GCA_002869315.1 Marinilabiliales bacterium
TTAATTGCATAATTTTAAACTAAATATTTATTTTCGCCGCAATTTTAAATAGAACATATAAAAGCATGAAAAAATACTTTTTAATTCTTGTTGCTCTTCTAACACTTACTAATATTATTTCATCACAGGATTTTGATGCGGGAGATTTAAAAAAAAGAACATACATTAGGTTTGGTTTGGCAAATCCTACATTTAGTTATTATGGGTTCACGGATAAGGAAGATATGATTTCTGAAATAGGTTACCAAGATAGACTAGGTGGGATATTTGAAGTTGGGACCATTTATCCCATAAATAAGTTAAAAATTGCCAAACATTTACGAATGGGAATAAATGTTGATTGGTTTGCCTTAAAAACTCATCTTTTTAAAGTTCAGAATAGTGATTTACTAGTAAACTACTTTGTGCAGTCGAAGATAGGATTAGCTTTTTCATATCCACCGGTGAAGCTTATTCAAGTTGATGTATATGGCAAAGCAAGTCCAATTTGGTATGGGGGAACACTATTAAATTACCCTGACATGGATTTTGATGAGGATAATTTTAATGGTTATCTCCAATTTATGTATTCAACAGGGATAAACCTAAAATTGGCGTTTATAATATTAGGCTTTGAATATGAATTTGGAAACCTTAAATTAAAAAATGCAAATGAGGAATTTCTTGGTAATATGAAAAATGAAAGTAGTAAAACACCTATGTCCGGCTTAAACTTTTCATTGGGAGTGGTGTTCTAATCTCGGTGAATAATAAAATTGGTTTTATTGAAACGGATCTTTACAATTCCCTTTTATCAAAGTTTTCCATAAAATAACTTAACTCACCTATTGCATCATATCCTGCGCCTATATATCCCATGAACTCATGATCAACTACTATCATATTCATTTCATTCCATCCCAAAGGCCACATCAGATCGTAGGCACTATTTGAAATAACTTCATTGGGATGTATCCAGCCGCCGTAACTGTATGCATTTTCCATAGGCAAGTTATTCGGTACATCATAAACATATCTTAAAATCAGATATAGTTTTGACATTTCAGGAATATAGCCAGCATAATATTCAGAATAATCTGCAACACCTGTTATTATCTCATCGTCTGTCAAAGAGGCAACCTGACTTGCGCTCTCAAGTAAGGTGTAATTATCATTTTCACTATAACCAGACTCATCTGTCCATGCTTTAACTGATTCTACCTGTTCAAAAAATTTACCGCCTAATGGAGTTTTCTCTCCTTTACTTACTTTACTGAAATCAGGCGTAGTTAGAAGAATATGAGTACTAGTATCGCAGCAGTCCCAGTCAGAATCCAAATCGTGATCCAGTGCGTCGGTGGCATCCCAAAAATCAGGCTTTTTTCTTGTTGATGGCAATATGCCGGCAAATGTTTGGGGATTTCTTATCTGGAAATCATCCGGAAGAGTTATGTTTTCAAAAAACTTAACTATTCCCGTGAAATCTGAAGATCCTTCCGATTGGTACATAGAAGGCATCATATAAGTGTCATCATCTGTAAAACCAGCCTCCGCAGTTGCTGTTATCGTTTTTCCTTCATTAACCTTCCATGCTTCATAATATGTAATATCAAAATCTTTATATTCATTAGGACATTCTTTACTTATCGTCCTTCTTATTCTTACCTCCTGAACGAAATATCCACCTTTAGGTGAGGCAAACTTTAAAATAAACTGAACTGCCCATTTGTATCCGCCACAATCTAAATTTGTTGGTCCTTCAATATTTTTTATTACCATATCTGATTTTGGGTTTGTACTTATGTCATCACATGACTGAAAGTATGTCACTAAAATTATCGGAAATACTAATAATAATACATAATGCTGTAGTCTTGTTCTTGTTTTCATAATGCTGTCTTTATGTTTGTATATGCTTGATTTGCATTGTATTGCTCTCAAAGATATATATAAAAAGGAAAAAAAGCAAGTAATTGATATGAAGATCATTGACTAATGATGTTAAATAGTGTATTTCTGGAAGATTAATTCAGATAGTTTTTTAAATTTAACTTCCCCAACTCTCCCTATCCAAACTTCGGTATTGAATTGCCTCAGCAATATGATTTGGTTTTATTTCTTCGGAACCATCGAGGTCTGCTATTGTACGACTTACTTTTTTTATTCTGTCGAAGGCCCTGGCTGATAAACTAAGTCGTTCCATTGCTCTTTTAAGTAGATCTAGTCCGTCATCTGTTAAACTACAATATTTATCAATGTCTTTAGAATTCATTTGTGCATTGGAGAAGATATCTGTTCTCCCATTGAATCTTACTTCCTGTAACTTACGTGCTTCAATTACTCTATTTCTTATGAAATTGCTTTTTTCACCTTTTGGTGTTATAGCCAAATCCTTAAAAGGCACCGGTGTAACTTCCACATGTAAATCGATTCTGTCCATTAAAGGTCCTGAGATTTTATTCAAATATGATTTTACTATTCCTGGTGAGCATGCACATTCTTTATCAGGATCATTATAATATCCACAGGGACATGGGTTCATGGAAGCTATAAGCATAAAACTTGCAGGAAAATTTACTGTCACTCTGGCTCTGGAAATTGTTACCACCCTGTCTTCCATTGGTTGACGCATAACTTCCAGAACTGTGCGCTTAAATTCGGGTAGTTCATCGAGGAATAATACACCGTTTTGTGCTAATGATATTTCTCCTGGCTGAGGATAGGTTCCTCCTCCTACTAATCCAGCATCGCTAATGGTATGATGAGGTGAACGAAATGGCCTTTCAGAAACCAAGGAGATATTTTCCTTTAATATTCCGGCCACAGAATGTATTTTAGTTGTCTCCAAAGCTTCATTTAAACCCATGGGAGGAAGGATTGAAGGTAGCCTTTTGGCAAGCATGGTTTTACCTGATCCAGGAGGCCCTATCATAATTAAGTTGTGCCCTCCTGATGCTGCAATTTCCAAAGCTCTTTTAATATTTTCCTGTCCTTTAACATCTTCGAAGTCGAAAGGATAGTCATTGGTTAATGACAAGAACTGTTCCTTTAAATCAACTTCAAATGCCTGTACATCTGATTCATCATTTATCAAATTTATTACGTCTTGCAAATGCTTCATTCCAAAAACATCTATGCCATCAACCACTGCTGCTTCTTTGGCATTATCCATAGGAACAATTAGCCGCTTCAAACCTGCCTCTTTTGCTTTAATAGCCATTGGTAAAGCACCTTTTATCCTTTTAATGCTTCCGTCAAGGGATAATTCACCCATAATCATATAGTTGGAGATATCATCTGAATTTAGTTGGCCGGATGCTGCCAGTAATCCAATTGCAATAGGCAGATCGTAAGCAGAGCCTTCTTTTTTTATGTCGGCAGGGGCCATGTTTACTACTATTCTTAGTTTAGGGTAATGGAGCTGATTATTAATTAGTGCAGATATTATTCTGGTTTGGCTTTCTTTAACAGCATTATCTGCTAAGCCAACAAGATGAAATCCTGTTCCTCCACTAATGTTGACTTCTATGGTTATTAAAATAGCATTTATACCTTCAATGGCACTTCCAAAAGTTTTAACTAACATGAGGGTTTTGTTTAGTGTTTTACTATAAATTAATATTGTAAATATACAAAAATTGAAATAATAAGTAGTGGATTCTTGAATTTGACAAAAATTATGTGCAATATAATGGATCTAAAAACTAATTATTACTTCAAAATACAGTTCATCCAGATAATTCAACAGTTGAGTAAGTATTTTTTTTATGATTCTGATGCTCACCATATTTTCGCCATCGTTAATAATCAAAAAAAATAAAAAAGATGAAAAAAGTGAGTAAAAGTATGATAGCAATAATCTTAATTATGATGTCTCTATCAGCAGTATCAGGGACAAATAGTTTTGATAAATTAATGAAAAAAAATCTTCAAACCTTAAGGGTAAAAAACGAAAAGGTAAATTTTGTTGAAGTGGCTGATAATTTTGCAAAAATTGCTGAGAATAATCCAAATAGGTTTGAGCCATTATATTATTCAGCATATAGTTACATTATGGCTAGTTGGGAGTTTTATGATCTAACTAAGAAAACGGAGTTGTTATCTAAAGCATATGATGCAATAGATAAGGGTTTATTGTTATCGCCTGAAAATGCTGAATTAATAGTGCTTAAAGCATTTTATTATCAGGCAATGATATTGACTAATCCACAAAAATTTGGTCCGACATATTCCAAAAAAGCGTCCGAGTTGTTTTCAAAAGTTCAAAGAATTGAACCTTCAAACCCACGTGCACAGTTTTTAATGGCACAAAATACTTACTACACACCAGTTGAATATGGAGGTGGAAAAGACAAGGCCCTGCCTCTTTTTAAAAAAGCAGCAGGTTTTTTTAAGTCACAAGAAACTTCAAATTACCTCTCACCAATATGGGGTGAACAAACCAATAATAAAATGATATTGGAATGCAGTAAATAAAAAAAATTATACATTGGTTCGGATTAGTTTTTATCCGGATCAATGTATATCTAATTAAGTATTGATGAGTTATAATAAATCAATCTCTTTGTTAAATGCGAATAAATTAAAAACGTATCGTGATTTTATAAGAGTAACAATCATTCAAAATTCAATATATTAGTAAAAAATTATTATGAAAAATAAACAACTTAAATACATTTTAATAATGCTAGTGATTAGTGTTATTATAACATTTATTTTCAATTTTGCTTATGGAGGCGACAATTTTCAACTAATTACAATTTTGCTTAATATACTGTATGGAATTATCATCGGTACATCAATAAGCCTTAGTGGTATTATTTCGCAATTCATCACCAGTAAGTATGATATATCTAAAAACCCCATTAAGACTTATGTAATACTGCTTATTGTAATTTTTTTATACATAACAATTGATGTCTTGCTGGTAAATGTTCTTTGGTATCGATTTGTTTTGGGTTTGCCTCTTGAAATAATTATGTCAAGTAATTCAATTATAATATCATCCATCATTACAATTTTTCTGGGCTTAACAATTTTCTTCATTATACTTTCAAAAATTTTTATATCTAAATTTTTGAAGTCGGAGAAGGATAGGCAATCAGCAATTATGGAAGCTGAGTTTGCCAGATTTGAAACACTAAAATCTCAGATTAATCCACATTTTTTATTTAATAGTTTGAATACGCTTAGTACCTTAATTCTAATCAACCCAAAACGGGCAGATGAATTTACCTCAAAGTTATCAAATATTTACAGATATGTTCTGGATAATCAGGATAATGACCTGGTGCCAGTAAGTCAGGAAATCGAATTTGCCAGAGACTATATTAAACTGCAAGCCATAAGGTTCAGTAATAATTTTACTGTTAATATAGAACAGTTTTCGGGTGATAGTAACTCAATGATTATACCTTTATCGCTCCAGTTATTATTGGAAAATATTTTTAAGCATAACATTATTTCGCAAAAAAATAAAGTGGCTATATCAATTTATTTTGAAAATGGTTTTATTGTTGTTCATAATACTAAAACAGCAGAAAAAGAAATTAGAGAATCATATTCTGTGGGATTGTCAAACATATTAAACAGGTATGAGATTGTATGTGATGAAGACTGTGTAATAGAAGATAATACAAAAAGTTTTATCGTCAAGTTGCCGTTAGTACTAACAGATTAGATAATTAATTATGAAACTCCTTATTGTTGAAGATGAGTCACTTGCCGCCAGCAGGCTGGAAATGTTGATTAATAATATCCTCAGTGGGTATGAAATTGTTGGAATCGCTAAATCTATTGAAGAAGCTGTGAATATTATTGAAAAGAATAAAATTGACCTGGGCTTTTTTGATATTCAAATAGAAGATGGACTTAGTTTTGATATTTTTGAAAAAGTAAATGTGAATTTTCCTGTAATTTTCACTACTGCCTATAACAATTATGCGATAAGAGCATTTAAACTAAATAGCATAGATTATTTACTTAAGCCCATATCTGAGATTGAACTTAAAAATGCTATTACAAAATTTGAAAGTATTTGGAAAAAGCAAGGCAATATGATAAATATATCTGTTATTGATGAGTTGAAACAACTAGTAGCTGGAAAATATAAGGAACGTTTTATGGTTAAAATTGGTAATAAGATAGAGATACTCAACACCAAAGATATATCCTATTTCTATAGTTTTAATAAAGCTACTTATGCACATACTTGCGACGATAAAGATTTTCTCTTAAGCAATCCTTTAGATATAATATTTCCTTTATTAGATCCGGACATATTTTTTAGAATAAGTAGAAAACATATAGTTAACATAAAGTATATCAAGTCGATAACATCTTTCTCAAACTCCAGGTTAGTTGTATATTCAAAGACTAAAAACAGTGAAGAAATGATAGTGAGCAGGGAAAAAGTAAGAGCATTTAAGGAATGGGTTGATGGTTTAGTTTAGTAAATGCTTCTTCGTTTAATATTTTTAAGACTAATTAGTAAGTCGCCAGGAAATAAATTACCGGAGTTTCTTAACAATTACTAAAAAAGAACTTTTAGTATTGCCCTTTTAATATTTTTGTAACCTTCTAATTAACAAATCAAATAATATAATGAAAACACTAATTTTAGGATTGATTTTTACATTTTCTGTGGTTGGTGCCGGAGCACAACAAACAACAGAATATTACATGAGTAAATCTGTAAATTTAACTTTTGAAGAAACTACAACGCTTGTTAAGGATGCATTGAAAGAACAAGGATTTGGGGTAATTACTGAAATAGAAATGGATGAGAAGTTAAAGGAGAAGATTCCTGATGCAAATATCAAACCTTATCGCATACTCGGTGTTTGTAATCCCGGCTATGCCTATGAAACCATAAAAGTTGAA
>PKTD01000091.1 GCA_002869315.1 Marinilabiliales bacterium
AAGGTCCTCCTGATGAACCTACTGTAATATAGTCAGTTTTCAGTTCAACATCTTCATTAGTGCCTGACTTTGCTGTAAGGCTAACATTAAAAGTTCCTTCATTATTATAAGTAACTGTAGGATTCTGCTGACTAGAGATAGATGGAGAACCGCCCTCAAATGCCCATGTATATGAATCTGCTCCCGATGACAGGTTCGTAAAAGTTACAGATTCTCCTGCAGTTATGCTAGTTTGAGAAGCAGAAAAGTCTGCGGTTACAGGAGTTGTATTTCCCGTTGCCAAAAACTGGATGTTCCAGTTATAATCAAGGTCAGGATTAGCATCTGCTAAAGAGAACCAGGTACTTTCATCAAATGAAATCATATCACCTCTACCTCTGTTAGCAGGACCCTCATCTGCTCCTGCAGGAAACTGACCAGCTATAGGATTAAAAACAGTATAACCAACCCAAAGTTCCTGATTTGAATTAATTAAAATATCATTACTCAATATTGTTTCTTTCCAGGTACCAACATTAATACCGGTAAGTTGCTTTTGATAAACTAAATTAGAAGCGTTTGCTCCAGTCCAGATTTTAAGCACGATTGAAGAATATCCTTCCTCAAAAATGAGCACTCTAACTTTACTAATTTTATCTCCATTATAAGCAGACAAATCACCTACTTCCCAGTGTGCAGCAACTGTAAAGGTTGAACCATCATTGGTTCCAATACCATTTTCATTATTACCACTATCCCAATGAAGCCAAACATCATCCATATCACGATTATTATCATGATTAATAGGTCCGCTTAAAATATTTTTTTTACCGTTCTCTCCGTATTTCTCTTGAATACTTTTTGATTCAAATGGCATGGATTGTGAAAATCCAGAAATTGCCACTGAGAAAACCAATAAAATTGTAGTCAATTTAAGTTTCATAATTTAATTATTTTGATTTATAATATTTTTTCATATCGAATTCTATTTCCATATTACCTGAAGGATTTTTATTACTATAGTTCACTACTTGTGGTACAGAAGAAGTGAGATTACCTAGCATCATCATTAAATTTATTGATACTTTTACTTTACCTCCTTCAAAATCCTTATCAGCAACCAACTTTAATGTGGCGCCGTTTGAGAAAGCCAAATAATCGGCATAGTCGAAATTTTCAAATTTTAGTTTTGAAGAAGAAATTGTAACATCTCTTTTTCTGATTGCTATCTCTTCATCAACTTCCTGCATAGGGCGCGATTTTTTATCTTTCCATTCTGCAGAAATTATAAGTTTCACTTTATTATCTTTATATACATCGCCTATCTCAACTCTTACTACGGCTGTATTTCCTGTAACAGAGACTAATATCTGACGTGAATTTGATTTACTGAAGTCAGGTATACTGTAGGCAATATTGTCAACTGAAAGAATAGAATTTATTTTGCTAATTCTAGATTTGGGGTAAGATTCACCCGGTTTAATTTCTCTGGCTTTTTCATACTGTTTCCGGGCCTTTTCATAGTCTTCATTATTATAATATTGATCTGCAGAAGCAATAGCTGATTCATAAGCACTATTAGAATCCATTCTGCTATTTATTTCTTTAATTCTGTCGAGAACATGCTTATCTCCTTCTATCAAATCGTTGGCTTCATTATATTTAGCAAGCGACTTAGATAAAAGTTGTTTATCGAATAATTTATCGGCTTCACTTACAAGCTCATTAAAAGTATTTTGTTTTACAATTTCAGGGTCCTGCAGCACTTCAATAAATAATTCTTTAGTAATCTGATTTGTACCTTTAGGGTTTTTAACCTCAAGTTGCACAGGATAAAAACCCACTTCATTATAAACAACCATTGGGCTTTCCAATTCAGTTTGCTGAGGCACACCACCACTAAAGGTCCATTTGCGACTATATGCAAAACTAGATTGATCGTAGAACCTAACTGTATCGCCAACATATATTGTATTTACATCAGCCACAAAATCCGCTTTAGGCTTTTTTATTCCGGTAGATACAGTAATATATGCCTTTTTTGTTTTTGTCTTTTCTCCTGCTTCATTATAGGCTGTGAGGCTAACTTTATATTTTCCTGGTTTAGTGTACTTTACGCTCGGATTTGTTTCCTGTGAGTTAGAAGGTTCACCATTTTCGAATGTCCATGATAAACGTTCGGCATTTTTTGCACCAGAAGTAAAACTCACTGTATTACCGCTAACTATAGAAGTTTTGTTGGCAAAGAAGTCTACAACAGGAGGGAGAACTTTCTTCTCCTCAACTTTTTTTAGAACTGTAATATAGTTCTTCTCAAAAGCGCTATTCTCTCCATCATCATTACTAGCCAGTAGTTTTACTGAATATTTTCCAGGTTTATCAAACTTTACAGTTGTTTTTTGAGAACTAGAACTAGCAGGTTCACCACCATCAAAAGTCCAGGTAATATTTTTAGCATTCTCCGAATTACTGACAAATGTTACAGTCTCACCTTCCGTTATTGTCAGCTGATCTGCAGAAAAAGCAGCCTTGGGAGGCTTTGGTTGCATAAAATACCATGCTGCACCCCCTCCAATTGCAATAATTATTATTAAGGGGATTAACAAGCGTACCATCTTTCTTCTGTTGGCAATGCTTTTTTGCTTGGCAATCGACTCAATTTCCTTAAGACGATTACTAGCTTCTGTATTATTGCTATCCTTGTTTACAAGTATCGTATATTTCTTTCTTGCATCTTTAAGTCTGCCAGCGGCAAAAGCCTCATCGGCTTCTTTATTTACATTATCAATATACTTGCGTTCTTCAAGTTTTCTGCGCTCAGTTCTCTCCTTCTCTAATTCTTGTTTGCAATCATCAACTTTAGAAATAATATACTTATCGTTATTTTTAAGTTTTAAAGCCTCATTATAAAGGTTTAATGCCTGCTGAAAATTAGAAGAATTATAGTTATCATCTGCTTTATTTACAAGATCATCGAACTTTTTATCTAACTCTTCTTTTCTTCTTTTCTCTTCCTGTTCTTTCTGCTTGCTTGCTTCTGCCAGCTTCTTTTTCTTTGCTTCCTCAGCAGCTTTTTGTTCTTCAATCTTACGCTTCTCTATCTCTTTGGCTTCTTTCGCTTTTAGCCTTTCGGTTTCTGCTGCCTGCTGTTTTAATTTCTCTTCAGCTAACCTTTTTGACTCAATTGCGGATATTTCTTCTGCATCCTTTACTGCTGAAGGTTTATATTTATCATCCCAAAAACCATGTTGAACAAATTGCTGGGAATAAATTCTTAGTTCTGTTGCATTTGGTCTGTCTTCAGGTTTAAAACTTATACATGAAACGCATAGGTTTTTTACCGCATCAGAAAAGCCATCAGCATCTATGGGTGGTATTATCTGGCTACCTATAAATCCAAGTCCTCCCTGCTCATTCCACGGCAGATAGCCTGTCATCATTTCAAATAGCATAATCCCGAAAGCAAAAATATCACCTTCAGGTTGTGGTTTAGGATTACGCATATACCTTTCTGGTGGAACGTAGGCTATAGTACCAGAATACCCCACATTTGCAGCACTTTTAGTTAAGGTTCTTCTTACTCGGGTACTAATACCAAAATCTGTGAGCAAGAAGTCACCTTTACTTGAAATAAGAACATTATCAGGCTTTATATCCTGATGAACAATTGAGGGGTCATGAGCATGTAAATATTCAAGCCCTGAAGAAACCTGATAGATAAACTTTCCAAGGCGCTTTTCATCTATATTTTCAATCAGTTTCAATGCTGATCCCTCAGACATGAACTGCATTATCAGATAAGGGGAACCATCACTAACATCAAAATGTTTTGCACTTAATAAACTGGAGTGATTTAAGTTAAGTGTAATGGCATACTCTTTTCTAAAATTGTCGATACCATCCTTATCAAGTCCTTTATCAGGTGCATAAATTTTTAGTGCAATCTTAGTGTTTCCAGCCATGGTATCTTCAGCCAGCCATACAACTGAAAAACCACCTGATCCAAGTTTTTTTACTAACTTATATCTACCAGCGAAATATGTATTTTCTTGTAATTGCGACATTAAAAACTAAATATTAGTTGTGATTAGGGGTTTTTTCTTCATCATTCGTATTGGAACTTTCTGCTTCCTCATCAACAGCATCTTCCTTAGTCTTTTCTACATCAGAATTATCAGGAATAGCATCATCCTCCATTTGGGGATTAACAATTTTATCCCAGAATTTCTTTAGAAATCCTGGTTTTGATTTTTCTTCCTGAACTACTTCTTGCTGTTTCTGCTCCTTAGGATCATCTTCTGATTTTTCTGGTTCCGGCCTTTCTTCAGTTTTGTCTCCATCGGCATCATCTGTAATCTTTACCTTTATGGTTTTTTCGGTAATGGGTTCATAATCTTCCTCATCATTGTTTATTTCTTCGGCATCTCTTTTCCAGTAAGGGGCTGTTTCCATCAATACCACAGTAATATTATCGGTACCACCGTTAGCATTTGCCTCGGCAACCAGTTTACTACAAGCCTCTTCCCCCTGATTTTGGGAAAGAATGTCGGAGATAACCTTCTTGTGTACCATTCCATTCAAACCATCGCTGCATAGCAGAAGTTTATCACCTTCATTTATATCAATTACTTTTGAGTCGGGCTTTAATTTAGAACCTGAATCACTTAATGACTGAGTTATAATATTACTATCGGGATGGGTTTCCGCTTCTTCTTCTGTGAGCATACCTTTTTCCATAAGTTCCCATACCAGACTATGATCTTTAGTAACAATTTCAATATCCCTTTCTTTACCCATCAAATATGCGCGGCTATCACCGGCCCAGGCCAAATAACACTTATTATTCACAACCCAGGCCATGACAACAGTAGTGCCCATTCCCTGATATTCAATATTGTTTTTAGCCTGTTTTACAATTTCCTTTTTCGACTTAACAATTGTTTTCTTAAGGAAATCTTCTTTGGATTTATCAGTATCAGGTAATTCTTCAGAATCCTTAAATGCATTCTCAACTACCGAAACAACTATTGAAGAGGCAATTTCACCTGCGTTTGCACCACCCATACCATAGGCAACCATAAGCAGGATACCATTATCTGGCGTATCAAAACCTTCTGGCTGATAATCCCAGGCTTTAAATGGAGAGACACTTTGGATAACAGTAAAATCATCCTCATTATGGTCTCTAACCATTCCAACATTTGTTAGTGCCGATAAACGTACATTCATTATTTTAAAAATTTAATACCTAAAAATCCTTTTTTATGTTCTTTTAGTTTAGCCTCGCATTCGTTAATTTGATTATTTAACTTTATGCTTTTTTGCTCATCAGTTTCTTCCTTCAATTTTTCCTTGGCTGATTTAACAGCGGACTCCCATTTGCTGATAATTTTTTTATACTCATCTTTGCTGGTGTATTTATCAATTTTTTCACAGCAATAATTACAGGTGGATGTAGTTTCCTTAGAAATAACTTTTAGTGATTTCTTATATATAACATCCTCTACATCAACATTACTACCGCTAAGAGATATTATATCACTAATTTCAGGATTGGTAAAACCTTCTTCTGAAAAAACTACAATACCGTAATTATATACTCCATCAGAATTAATGACCTCAAAGTTTTCCTTAATATCTGCCTCATTTGTATTATGAATTGCAAAAAGATTTACTTCAGGTTTAGAACCAAATTCACTTTCTTTATTAAAGGCTAATATCCATTTTTCAGCACGATCATCAGAGTAACTAACTTTAAACGATTCTGAGTCTTCATCAAGGTTATAAGCCTTAATGTTTTTATTTAGAACATTAATATTTTCAGCAACAGATTTTACCAATTCGAAGTCAGAATCACCTATATTTCTTGCCAAAACCATACTAACGGCAGGAAATAAAGTATCATTTTTATAATATTTATACTCATCATCTTCCAACCATGGCTTAAGTTGTGAGTCGTTTAGCCAAAGCATACCATCTCCTGCGGCACCATAAACAATATTATATCCAAAATAATTATTTTCATCTTTAGCAAGAGTAATAAATTCATTTCCCTTTTTGTATTGAAGCACATATTCGACTCTTACTTCCAGAAAATTATTCAAGTATTTTGAATCTAGAACAGCATCTGAACTAACACTATCAGTAACACCTTCTTTTTCATCTGGTGTCTTAATATTCTTACTCTTCTTTACTTTCTTTAAATCTTTTTTGGCATCATCCGGCAAAACCAGATTTTGTGCTAAAATTACCATTGGTAATCCCAATAATAATATCAGTATAATATTTTTCATAATTTCTTTTTTATCTTAAATTGTCAATTGGAACTATTTGGCCAACAACTTGTCTACCACTGGAAATTATACCAATATTTACAAGTTCACCATTCTTATTTACAGCAAAAGCTGGTCCGCCAGAGTTACCACTATCGAAAGAACGACCACTTACTTTAATCAACCCTTTTGTTAATCCATCCTGAGCAACTGACATTTCAGAATGCAGTGGTTTTAAACTACCAGCTTGTTGTTGTGATAAACCGAAAGTATAACCCACAACATAAATCTCATCATTAGCTTCAAGGTTTTTCGATAATAATGCATCAGCTTTTATCTTACCTCTTTGTGATGTTTGGATCCATGCCCAGTCAGATTTCCAGGTGTCTCCTGTATTAACTCTGATTAAATATTCATCACCACCAATTGAAATTTTTCTAGTTTCAAGGCCTGCCTCATTATATCTGAAGTCATTACTACTAAAAGTCATTTGTTTTCCTGAAGGTGAAGTGGCAACTAATGTCAATTCCACTATTTCTCCCTGTGTTTTAAGCGCATTCAATATATTATATGCATCATCTTTAGTATCGTAATACCAGGGGTG
>PKTD01000042.1 GCA_002869315.1 Marinilabiliales bacterium
AAGTATTTTTAAAACTCTTCTGTATTTCATCGAGAGTTTTGCTGTCAATTTGCTGTGCGTTTATACTTAGGACTGAAATCATCGCTAAAGCGAGAATAAAAAATGATTGTTTCATCTTATTGAAATTTATTTTGAAATTAAGGTTTACGAAATTAAATAATTATAGAATTGATAATGCATTATCATCCACCGGACATTTTGAATTTATATCCCATTTGTGATAATAATCCTTTTACCTTTTCTCTTACATCTCCCTGGATAAGTATCTCACCATTTTTTGCAGATCCACCAACTCCACATTTTGATTTAAGTGTTTTACCCAAATCAGACAAATCCTCATCTGAACCAACAAAACCTGTAATTAGAGTTACCTTTTTTCCTTTTCTCTGCTTTTTGTCAAGTGATATTCTTAAATCCTGTTGTGAAGGTTCCAAAGTTTCCATTTCTTCATTTTCATAACTTTTGTATTCATAATCAGGGTTAGTGTAGTAAACTATTCCGGTAAATTTTTGTTTTTTCTTCGACATAATTAAGGTATTATAATATTTAGTGATAATGGTTTAATATTGATATTGAGATCTTTGCCAAGTTTAACCGCTTCTCCATCAATATTAGTGTGTCTGTTTTTTGACTGCTTTACTATTATGTTCTTTACAGGTATTATATTTACAAAAGGAGAAAGGTGGATTTTCTTTAATAATAGCAGGTTAGCGATTATTGGTATTTCAAACAGCATAGGTTTTTTAACTATGCACAAATCAAGTTTTCCATCATTTAGTTTAGCATTAGGAGCGATAGCGGTATTATATCCAAACTGATTGGAATTGGCAAAACTCAGGAAGAGAGCAGTAGTCTGAATTTTCGTATTCTCATCAATGATAATAGTATATTTTTTCGGTTTATAACGAGGATATTTTTCAGCAATTAATCTAAAATATGACAGAAACCCCCTTTGAGTACTCTCAGCAAAAAGTTTAGCCACCAAAGCATCGAAACCAACACCTGCAATACTTACAAATGCCTTACCGTTTACTGATGCCGTATCGATTTTTGTTACCTTTTTACTTTTTATTAGTTTGAGAGCTTTGTTTTTATTTCTTGGTATACCAAGATGCCGTGCCAGTCCATTACCAGAGCCTCCAGGAATTATTCCCATTATACTTTCACTATCAATCATTTCCGAGGCTACCTCGTTAATGGTACCATCGCCTCCAACGGCAACAATAATATCAGTTTTTTCTTCAACCGCCTTTCGACTTAATTCCTTGGCGTGCTCTTTATATTTGGTATGCTAAATTCTAAAATCAAAATTTTTCTCATCAAAATGAGAAAGTATTAAAGGCTCAATATCAGACTTCTTTCCTCTACCTGAAATTGGATTTATAATGAAAACAATTTTCTTCTTTTTGTCCATATTTTCCTTTCCTGCTTGAAGCAGATATAAAAAACTAATTGTTGACAAATTTATCAAATAGTGGCTAATATCTTAGTCAAACTGGTACTTTTGTCGTACGGAAGTGATTAAAATTAATATTTTTTATGTTTAAAAGGCTTACTATATTTTTTCTAAGTTTATTTATTATTGCTCAATACGCTGAATCTCAAAATTATCCAAAGGATTACTTCAGATCGCCACTTGATATACCAATTTATCTTAGCGGGACTTTTGGAGAGTTAAGATCCAATCATTTTCATGCCGGTATAGACATTAAAACACAGGGAAAGCAGGGAAAAAAAATATATGCCATTGCTGATGGCTATGTTTCCCGGATAAAAGTATCAACTTCAGGTTACGGAAAGGCAATTTATATAACGCATCCAAATGGGTTTGTTTCCGTATATGGTCATTTGCAAAAATTTTCTCCTGAAATTCAAAAGTACATAATTGCTTTGCAGTACAAAAACGAAAGTTTTCAAGTGGAATCATTTCCGGATAAGGAGAAGTTTAAGGTAAAAAAAGGTGATGTAATTGCAATATCAGGAAATACCGGTGGCTCCATGGGACCCCATCTTCATTTCGAAATAAGGGAAGCGGCATCTCAATATCCCATAAACCCATTATTATTCCAGAGTATTAAAATTAAGGATTATACCCGGCCACTAATTAAAGGGCTTGCAATTTATCCCACGGACGAAACCTCCACTGTAAATGGTAAAAATGATACAGTATATATTCCTGTGGAAGGATGGGGCATTAAGCACCGTTTGAAAAATAATCCCCAAATAAAAGTCAGCGGAAACATTTCCTTTGGATTGAGATCCTATGATATGATGAATGAAATATTCAATAAAAATGGGGTTTATAGTGTGGAATTGAAAATCGATTCAGTAAAGTCATTTGGATTAAAAATGAATCAGTTGTCATTTTCCACAACCCGCTATATAAACAGTTTGATAGATTATGGATTTTATATTGAAAACAGTTTGAGATATATCAGAACATGTATAGATACAAATAACAGACTTTTTGTTTACGATGAGGTAATAAATAATGTAATATATGCTTTTAATGATAGTTTAAGTCATGAAATTGAATTTACTGTAAAGGATGCTTATGATAATGTTTCGAAACTTAAGTTTAATTTACAGTCGGTTGATAATGTTGTAGAGAACAAGAATTTAATTCAAGAGGGAAAACACTTATTATTTTCAAAGGAATATGAACTCGACTATGGTGATGTGTTTTTAAGTTTTCCTGCTAATACTTTTTACAGAAGTTTGAATTTTATGTTCGATACAATTAATTCTGAATCAGATAATTCGCTTGTTTATATTGTCCATAACAATAAAGTAGCAGTGCAGAAATATTTTACAATTAAAATCAAACCTCCCTTAACTTTTAATTGTCCTGAAGATAAATTGTATATTGCATATAGCCCTGATAATGAGGAGTATTTTTATATGGGTAATAAGTATAATGATGATGTAATAATTGCTAAATCAAGATCACTGGGTTACTATACTATAAAGGCAGATACTGTAAAACCTATTATTAATGCAATTAATATTAATAAGAGTAAAAAGTTGGATAATCAGTTAAGCATTAAAATGACAATTGAGGATAAGGAAACCGGAATAAAATCATACAATGCATATTTAAATGGTAACTGGATTTTGATGGAATACGATGCAAAAAATAATTTATTGACCTATAATTTTGATGATAAACTGAAAAAGGGAAAGAATACTTTTAAACTTGTGGTTGAGGACTTGCTTTTAAATAAAAGTGTTTTTCAAGAGGAGTTGCTTTTTTAGCAAGATTTGACCGGTTTGATATTTTTGATTTCTTTTTTAAATAGTTCTAAACTTTGATTTTCTACACTTCAATAATGCAGATTAAAATTTAATTTTTAAGAATAAACCCCATTTAAAATGATTAATAATCCAATGATATATACCGAAAACAGATCGAGCAATACTAAATTTTAAACCAGGAAGCACTCATTCTCCTTATTCTAAGCTCACATTTATCCTTTATCAGCGAAAGTACAAGTTCTTCATTTTCGAAACTAAAACTATAATGTCCTTCTGTTTTAGGACAATCGGCAGCGTCAGCATCATTGATAAAGGTGGCAATGGTTTTTTCTATGATAATACTTCCTTTAATTTTTGATGAGGCGTCAACGGATGGCATTTCAAGTGTGAAATTATTTCCATTTATTGTTAACATAGTTCCATCATAATTGCTTACCCATGTTCCTTTTAGAGGGTTGATGGCAGTTTTTACTTTTGTCTCATCCTTTTTAATTGTTTGAGTATCTGATTCATTATCATACACTTTTTCAATTGTTTGGCTAAAATTAAAATCATCTTTGTTCAGAACGAAGTATGCAATTACTACAGATAGTATGGCAAGAATTAATACTATTATTGCAATTTTTCCAAAGGAATTATTATTTGATTTCTTTTTTCTGCTTTTTGCCTTCTTTGCCATTGAGATTATTTTTTCTGCTAAATTAAGCAAAACCTTTTTTCGATGTATAGATTAATTAGGATTTATCAACATCAATTTATACACAATTATAAAAATCAGATAAAATTATAAGGCTTAAAAATATATCTTTGCGCCATGAATGAAACTATACTAATTCTTGATTTCGGCTCCCAGTATACGCAACTTATTGCACGCAGAGTTAGGGAGTTAAATGTTTATTGTGAGATACATCCTTTCAACAAAATTCCTGAAGATTTAAGTGATGTTAAAGGTGTTATCCTGTCGGGAAGCCCTTTTTCTGTGAGAGATAGTGAATCGCCTGTTCCTGATTTGTCAAATATCAGAAAGAAATTTCCTCTTTTAGGAGTTTGTTATGGTGCTCAATTTTTAGCTCAGGATAATGGGGGTGAAGTTTTGCCATCAAAAATTCGTGAGTATGGCAGGGCTAATCTGGGATTTATCGATTATGATAGCCTGCTTTTAAGAGGTATGACCCATAATAGTCAGGTATGGATGTCACATGGTGATACCATTTTAAATTTACCAGATGATTTTAATATTATCACCAGTACCGAATCGGTTAAAGTGGCAGGATTTAAGGTAGATAATGAAGAGACCTATGGTATTCAGTTTCATCCTGAAGTTTATCACAGCACAGAAGGGAGTATATTGCTAAAGAATTTTGTTGTTGATATTTGTAAATGTAGCCAGGACTGGACTCCGGATTCATTTGTTGAAACTACTGTTACTGCATTGAAGGAAAAACTAGGCAATGATAAAGTTGTTCTCGGACTTTCAGGTGGTGTCGACTCATCAGTGGCTGCAATACTTCTTCATAAAGCAATTGGCAAAAATCTTTATTGCATCTTCGTGGATAATGGTCTATTGAGAAAAAATGAGTTTGAAGATGTTTTGCATTCATATAAAGATTTGGGGCTTAATGTAAAGGGAGTTGATGCCTCCGATAGGTTTTTGGATGGATTAAAAGGTGTTGAAGAGCCTGAAGCTAAGCGTAAAGTTATTGGAAATACTTTTATTGATGTTTTCGATCATGAAGCACATTTAATTCAGGATGTAAAATGGCTTGCCCAGGGAACAATCTATCCTGATGTTATAGAATCCATATCCGTAAAAGGTCCTTCAGCAACCATTAAGTCGCACCATAATGTGGGTGGTTTACCCGACTTTATGAAATTAAAAGTAGTAGAACCTTTGAACACTCTTTTCAAAGATGAGGTAAGACGCATAGGTCGTACTATGGACATGCCTTCTTTTATTCTGGACAGGCATCCTTTTCCGGGACCTGGTTTAGGAATTAGAATTCTTGGTGAAGTAAGCAGAGAAAGAGTTAAAATTCTACAGGAAGTAGATCATATTTTTATTCAGGGATTGCGCGATGATAATCTTTATAATGAAGTATGGCAGTCGCTGGCTGTATTATTACCTGTTAATTCCGTTGGAGTTATGGGCGATGAGCGCACTTATGAGAATGTAGTTGCTCTAAGGGCCGTTGGATCCACAGATGGTATGACGGCAGATTGGTCGCATTTACCTTATGAATTTCTGGCTAAAGTTTCCAATAAGATCATCAATCAGGTAAAAGGAGTTAATAGAGTTGTTTACTATATTAGTTCAAAGCCGCCCTCAACAATCGAGTGGGAGTAAAATCTTAAAAAAAGTTTTCCGGACAATAAATAAGTAAAGTTCAGGGTTTTTATCTTGTGCCTATCTTTTTATTAACAATTTATTAGGCCTTAATTTTTTTTAGTCTTTTATATTATATTTGAAGAAAATTGCCAAAAATATTTTAAAATCGTGAAGAAGACCTTATTGAGTTTTTATTTAATGTTGATTGTCAGTATCATACTTGCTCAAAGTGTTACTGTTATTCCAACCAAACGAATAGAACAAAGAAACGGGAAAAATTACTATATACATATTGTTGAAAAAGGGCAAACTGTTTATTCTATTTCCAAGGCCTATAATGTTGGCATCGATGAAATTTATTATGAAAATCCTTCTTCAAAAAACGGCATTAGCATAAATCAGGAGTTATTAATACCCACTCAGAATAAGGAAACTGAAATAAGGCAGGAGATAAAAAATACAGATTTTGAGTTTTTCTATCATGTATGTGCTCAGGGAGAAACCTATGCCAAAGTAGCTGGTATTTATTTAATCGATGAGCAAAAAATACGTAATGCAAACTCAGGCTCCAGAGAACCATTCCGAGAAGGACAGTATTTAAAAATACCCGTTGAAGTTCCTGAAAGTGTTATAAAAGCAGAGTTTCCTCCAGAGGCTGTTGCAACAAAAAAGAAGGCTACTAACGACTTCCAACGCAAAGTTGCAAATACAGTAAGTTTTAATCCAAACCTTCCGGTAATTCCTGATTATCGTCATGTAGTTATTGCAGGTGAAACAAGCAGGTCAATTGCAGATAAGTATAAAGTAGAATTAAAGAACCTTAAGGCTGTAAACCCCGGATTGGGTGACAGGGTTGAAAAGGGTGAGCGACTGAGAATACCTGCGAGCGGTGTAATTCCTGGCATTACTCCAAAACCTGTTGTTGCAGTTCAAACTGATGAAAAAGATGTAAGTGGTACGCAAAAAAAGCAATCAGATACACAGGAGAACGATCAAGAACAAGAAAAATACCGTACCCATATCGTTAAGAAAAAAGAAAATCTCTTCCGAATAAGTCGAAACTATGGTGTTAGCATACAGGATTTATATGATGCTAATCCTGGACTTACAGAAAATATTAAAATTGGACAGAAAATAAGGGTTCCAAAAAAAAAAATAAATGAGGGCTATATCATTTACAGGCCCGATTCTAAAACCAAACTTCGTAAAATTTCCAAACTTTATAATATCCCTGAGTCTTCTATATTAAAAATAAATCGTGGACTTGGTA
>PKTD01000064.1 GCA_002869315.1 Marinilabiliales bacterium
CTTTAAAATATTTAGACAACGACCGTGACAAATTTTGCAGCAGAGCTGTAGCGGAAGATCCTAACACAATTTCTCTGGGGCTTTTAGCATTTATGGCTTGTGCCCATAGTATATTTGCTAAGGCTACCTTTTCAGTTGCTATTTGCGATACTTCATATGAGGCTCCCAACTGAACATTTGTGTTTAGTAAATAGTTGGTTATTTTATCTGTAACCTGTGTGACTGTCTGACTACCACCGGCATTATCAAAAAATATATTATCTCCGCCTAAAGCGGGAAAATTACTTTTTACAATATCTAAATTCAGTTTTTTACCCATAATAGTAGATTAAATTAATTATAAATGATTCATCATTGCAGATAGGAAAATTGTAATTATCCCTACTAAAAAAGATAAAGCACCTAGTTTCTTCTGCCTTCCTCTTAAACTGTTTAATTGGGGCGAAGGTCCTTTTGTGGCCAGTTTAGCTGCTTTTGGCATTAGAATTTCAAAATTATAAATAGCCAGTAGTGCAAGAATAGCAACGAAAACATGCTTTATGAAACTAACAATTTCCCAATTGGTATCAAAATTAATAATGCTAACATAGTGTTCGCTGGCAATTTTCATTGGAATTCCAGTAACAAACAGAATCAATAGAGAAACATAAACAATTACTCTAACTCTCTTAAACATTATTCCCATCAGTTTACCCATGCTTGGAGGATCAAGAGCTTTGGCCATGGATGGCATAACAACTAAAAAGTTAAAAAACATCCCACCTATCCAAGCTATTGTAGCCATAAGATGGAGAAAGTCGAAACCAATTTGTAATATCGGATTTTGCATGATTCTTGATTTTAATTTTAATGCACGAAACTACAAAAGAATTTTCATTGAATTTTGAATAACACCTACATAAAATTAAAATTAATGCAAAGAAATTTACTTGCTTATAACATTGTATATCTAGCAGTTCCAAATATTATCTATATAAACAAGTATATGTTGTTAAAAACTTTTTTCAGGCACAAAAAAAAGTCGCCATGAACTAATTCGATGGCGACTGGAATTTTTGGTTGGTTAAACCTACTACGGCCTGGTATATATTAAATTATCTTCTCTATAACCAGGTAAATCTTTATACCAATCAGTATATTCTGTTCCTTCACTTATTGCCCATGGACCAAATTTTAAATGAGCAGAAATTATTTCTTGCTTTTCAACTGGATAATCAAAACTTTCATAGATATTAATTGCCCATGGTAAGTTATCTTCTGTTTTATAATATCTGTCTGAGCCAGGATCACTATCATCATCAGCGGTGCCAAATAGTCCTGTATTTGCAAGGTCCGTTGGCGGATAATCAGGTAAATGAACTTCCTGTGCTCTGTATTTATTAACAAATATGAAAGGATTAAAGTTTGCTATATCCAAATCATTAATTGTGTATGTATTACTTGTAAATACAATATTTATAACGATGGTGACTGGAGTAACATAAGGTGCTGCAGGATCAGTATTTACCCCAATACCACTACCTGGATGCTCCATCTGCTTATAAGCATTATCATAAACAATAATGGTAGTATTTGACTGTCCTTCTTCAACGCCGTTGGCTGAAAGTGTAACCAAATTGTCAGTTATACTGGAACCAGTTACAGTTACATCATTTTGATCGATTGCATCAGGAAGGGAGAATCCAAATCCATTTTCAAATCCTGCTCCAAATGCTTTAATTGTAAAAGTAGCTACAACATCATCAACATAATTATAAATATTACTATTAATTTCAAACTGATAATCAATTACTAAATCATTAAAATCATAATCACCTTTCGATGGCCATAAATCTTCAAATCCCAGTGTTCCGAAACCAAGTGCAGGAAATAGGTTTGTTGTTCCTTCCAATACATCAACCGTTATGGTTGCCGTACTACAATATGCATTTTGGTCACATACCTGATAATCGATGGTAACTTGTCCAAGGAAATTATTCACAGGAGTGAATGTTACTAATCCACTTATTGCATTAACAGTGAATGTGCCCTCTGTAGCAGGGTTTGGCTCTGTTCCTCCAATGAAAGTTACACTCGTAGGATCAATGGCTGTTGAGCCTGCAACATCATTGTTTAATATGTTTATTTCTACTGACGTGTTTTTTTCTGTGATGGTAGCATCATCAACGGCGGTTGGACCACCGAAATATGTTAAGGTTACGCTGGAAATATTCGACTGGTTATTATTTACATCTTCAACAAAATATTCAATAGGAGTGGGGCTTGCATTAAAACCTGCCTCAGGTGTAAAAGTAATGAAGCCTGTGGTAGAATTTACAGTCCATATACCTTCACCTGTAACTGTGAATGTTGTATATGAGTTAACACCATTAGAGATCTTGACAGTTGTTGGATCAATAGCATAATCACCCGGTGTATCATTATCAAGTACATCAACTGATATTGCCTGACCATAAAGTCCAGATCCAGTGTCGTCATTTGTTTCAGGCACATCTATGGATAACAATTCTACCCAATCGCCTTGTAAAACAGGGGTTCCACTGGTAAGGATACTGTGGTTGTCATTTTCAAATTCACCACCATTACTCATTTCCAGTTGAATTTCATCGAATGCCATACCTGGTGAAGAATAGAAATGTAAATATGCATAAGGTTCTCCTGAATTTTGCCCTGTACCAGGTTTACCGTAATAAAGATCTGTTGTATATGTAGATCCATTTATTGAAGTTATGGTATTAGAAGAGTTATTAGGCAATAAACTGATTACATCAGATGTGGAAAATGTTCCAATTATGGCTCCATTACGCAGAATTTTTATAGTATTACTGCCATCCCCGGCTGGCCAGGCAAATCCGAAATAAGTAACAGGATTATTGAGTTCCAGATTTACAACTCCGCCAACTTTTACTGCCATATAATTACCACTTCCAGCTCCATATTGATCATCTTGTTGAATATAGGAATCTCCAGAAGTTTGAGAGTAGGTGCCTAAAACAGAAACAAAACCTCCACGAGCAGGGGCCCATGAATAATTATCTGGCGGAATTGTAAAACTGCTAAAGTCCTCAGTAGTTATTGTACCTCCGGTCACATTTGTTGCCTGAACACTGGGCTGACTTGTGTACAAGCGTAAGAACTCCTGTGAATTAGCGGAATATGTAATAGTAATAATAAGTATCAAACTCATTACAACTTTCAGTTTATTCAATTTTTTTATAGTTTTCATTATGTGTGATTTGAGTATGGGTTTATTTAAATTTACATTCAAGTTCTGAACTTTCTAACTTTACTATATTCACTTCATCTAAGAATTTTATATGTACAGTTTTTTGGTAAGATGGTAAAGTCAGTTTCATGTTATAAGTTTCATTTGCCATTAAAAATGCCTTTTGAAATACCACACCATTTCCATTCTCAACTTTTACAAGAGATGAATTGGAGGCCGTAAGTTTAATCTGATAGTCTTTAGTGGTTTTCCAATTAAAATCAGAACTTATATTTAACTCAGTCATGCTATTTACATTTTCTGAGTAGTCATTATTTACTTTCTCTTTTTTACAAGAAGCGAATAAAAACAGAGCGCTTATTAATAGGATAAATAATTTTTTCATTCAATTAGTTTTTATTTAGCATATCAATTTTCATACCACAAGAAACAACATGGTAACAGTCTGACAGACAGTATTATAAATACTGCAAATGAGATTGTTGCGTGCATAAATTGGAATTTTATTCCCAGTTTGGGACAGGAATTTTATATAAGGTTTATGAATAGTATTATGAGGCCAAAACTATTTTGGAGCATTTCACAAAAATTTTAAATCATTTTTCCAGCAGTTTCTGACAAAACCCTAATCAGTTTGCTACAGCCGCCTTCTTTAATAAATTCGGAATGTTCCTTAATTGAGTTAAACTTCCGGCCACAAATATCGCTGCATTCAATTTTAAAATCTGTTTCCTTATGGAAAGTTTCAATTAATGTTTTAATATTTTGATCCTCTGATGTTTGTCGTTTATTGTTTCGTTTTACAGTTTCCAGGCTTACTTTCCATATTAAGGTGCTCAAAACTCCGCATCCACTTCCGCTCAATCCCAAACCTCCTGCAAAACCAGAAACCATATTGACTTCTTCCTGGTTTGAGTTCAGCTTTTTCATAACTTCAGAGGCGCAACTATATACCTGATAATCTGCTTCTTCTTGATCATTTTCAATTTCAGATTTAACCAAATCAACCGATTCCTGTCCCCACTTATCAGCTAGCCGGAAGCAATTGTAAAACTTTCCAGTGATCATATATTTCGCAAAATCCCATTTGCTCGAAAAATCGGTATTGGTAATGTCTTCACATTCAATACTTCCAGCAGTATTTTTGAAGGATAACATTAACTTTTTGGTAGTATTTATACTTTGGTATATTGTTTTGTCAGTATTTCCGTATAGACGATATGCCTGTGCCCCAACTCCCAAAGATGCTCCCCATAACATTCCGCATTGATAGCCCATTTGGTTTATTCCTCCTGCAAGCAAATCAGTTGCCCACTCTTCCTTTTCTTTTGGATGACCGAATTCTTTGTTTAGTATATAAAAGAAAGTCCTCGAACAGGTTCCTTTATTGAAGAACTCTTTTTTTCCTTTTATTTTATTGTTACTAAAAGCCATTTTAATTTTTTATCACTTTAAATAATAATTATCTGAACGTCAACTTTCTGCAAAAGTATAATAACTTTTTATTGAAATTTAAATCATAGTTAGTTCTGATACCAAAAAACGGTTTAATAATATTCACTCTTCTTAGAAAAAATTCATAAAACGCAAAAGACCCTCCGTATGTAAAAACTATTACCAAAATGTATTTTATTATTGCAGGAATTGCTAAAGGGAAAATCAAGTAAGAAGTAAGATACAGAAACAGCATATGAATTATATAAATAGGATATGCAGCTTTGCTTAAATATGTTAAAGTTTTGCTTGGCTTTTGGCAGTATTGATAAAAGATTCCGAATATTCCGAATATCCATGCAACACTTTCCAGAACCATTAAATAGAGAGGAGAGTCCATTTCAAAAACAAATATTCTCATAACAAATAAAAGTGAAGCCAAAGCAAGGTAGAACCACTTCCAGTAGAGTAGATTTCTCCAGAAAAACTGGCCCATTTCTATGAAAAAATATCCAAAAAAGAACGCTAATAATCCCATAAAATAACCATGCCATGAAATTGCATAAAAAGTATATATTTCAGGTTTTGTTAAGTATGTTTCTGCTATGAAGCAGATGCTTACAATTACAAATATCCAGGGATGTTTCAAATATTTTTTAACATTATCACTAATGTTGAATTTGTTCTTAATGAAGAAAAAGAAAGGTGCAAGAATAATAACATATGAAAAGATATTCAATAAAAACCACAGATGACCTTTTTCCAGCACATAATGTATATCCTGATTGTAATAGTTTTGCCACAGTAAAATATGCAATGGAACTATTGCGACAACCCCAAACAAAAATGGAATTAGAATTCGTTTCGATCGTTCAAGTATGAGCTTTGTAAATGACCTTTTTCTCATAGCAAAATGAACTCCCATTCCGGAAACAAAAAACAAAATAGGGATTCGCCACATATTTAACATCGACATAGGATACCAAAGCCATTCCATAGAATCTCCATTCTGAATGAATCGAATGAAGACACCCCATGGCTGGAAGCCGATAGCCGTATGATAAATTATTAATAATCCGATTGCTACTACTCTTAACCAGTCAATGTCGTGTCTTCGTTCCATTTCAATTATTTTTTATGATTTATACATTCTATTCGGAAATAATTTTTGCAATTAGAGGACGTGTTGTTTCTATCCTTTTAAGATCAAGGCGTAATCCTAATGGACCTAGATCTTTGGCAATTTGCATATAGATAGGTTTTACATCTTCAAAATTTGCTGAAACTGACTCCAGTGCTGTTGATCCGTAGTGGTTTTTTATGGTTTTATCTGCACCATTTTTCAATAAAGTTTCAACTATTTCCGTTCTACAAAAGAAAGATGCAGTATGCAAAGGTGTTGAACCATCTGCATTTGTAGCATTAATATCCGCACCGCCATTAATCAACATATTTGCAATATCGGTTTTACCAAATGTGATAGCTATATTTAATGGAGTAGATCCATATGCATCTCTTGTGTTTAGTACAGTACCGTTGTTAATATGCTGCTTAATTGCATTTGTGTTTCCCATAAAAACAGCAGTAGGTAAATCCACTGTTGGTTTTTCTAAAGTCTTAACTTCTTTAATTGTAGATTTACTTTCTTCTTTTTCGTTTTTAGAATTAGTACATGAAGAATTTCCTAATAATATTATAAGTGTTAAACTCATAATTATTGTTCTGATAATTAAATTTTTTGTCATCATTTTTTTATGTTTTAATTTTCAACAAATATCATAGCATTGGAGCTAACCCACTAAATACCAGTACGTCAAATGATATGAATATGGGCTCAAGTAATAAAACTTATGGGTCAGTTATACAAATTTGGCTTCATTTGCTCTCCTTTTGATAATTTGAAATGAAATTTTAACAGAATGAGTGCCCTTTTCATTATTTATAGATTGATTACCTTTGATTTCAATTTTAGATTGAAAGTGGATGGAAATGCCCCAAAACGATTTGATTAAAAGTTTAAAAGATATTATTCTTGAGAATATTTCAAATGAACAGTTTGATATTCCGTTCTTTTGTTCAGAATTGGGAGTTAGTAGAACCATGCTATTTACCAAAATAAAAGCTTGGACCAA
>PKTD01000324.1 GCA_002869315.1 Marinilabiliales bacterium
GATAGGATAATAGTGTTACTTGACAAACCCTATGAAACAGAGTATCTTTATAAATGAAATTAGAGTGGATCAGTTAACAACAAATAATTAGAGATGAAAAAAATAATTCTAGTAATTATATTTCTTTGGATAGTTATCTCAATAAATGCACAAAAACACACACCACTAAACTTAATTAGTCTAGAGTCGAATTTTATTATAAGCACTCATATTTCTTATGACAGGGTCGTGACTTCTATAAGTGATAAATCATCGTTAACGCTTGGGGCTGATTATATTATGGGTACTGGTTTTGGGTATGGAATGCACTGGATTGCACCCGAAATCAACCTTTTTAGTTTTGGGCCGAAACACTATCTTGAAACTGGAATTTTATATTCATTTTCCATTTATCAAAGTGAACCTGAGTCAGATAGTGATCATTCACCAGGTTTAAGGATAGCATACAGATATCAATCTGGCAAAGGTTTTATATTTCGATTTAATATGTATGCACTTCTTTTAACAGACCCTCCTGTTTTTCCCACAATTGGCCTGGGATGGGCATTTTAGAAACTTTCTATCCCCTATCTTACTAAAATAATGATAAAATATTCATCAAAAAAACCGTAACCCCTACAACCAAGAATTAAACTCTCAATATTCCGGAATTACGGTTTTAATAACGGAATTATTATCTATCCTACCTTTACAATTTTAGAGTCACCGCTTAGTTTTTGGCTGTTTATGATTGCATCTCCTTTGTAGTAAACGCTGGAGGCTCCACTTGCTTTAACATCCATCGAATTGTTTACAGTTAAGTTAATACGGGATGCTCCTTCAAGATCAGCATCCAGAGTGTTGGTTGCGAAATCAAAACCATACATTTCACATGCTCCCTCCACAATAACTTCAAATTCACCCGTAGAGCCGATGATATTAATGTCTGATGCCCCTGTCAATATTGCACTGAATGAGTTTGAATTTACTTTTCCCTGAAAATTACTTGCACCTGATAATTCCAGATGAAAATGATCGGTATTTATCTCATCATTTACAATTAAATTGATAGCACCTGCACCATAAATGTTTATCAGGCTTTTCATGCTGATTATTAAATTCAATGTTGCCGTTTCATAATCAACAGTTATATTTTGAGTAAACTTTACAACCAAACGGTCTTCAATTTGAAGTCTCTCAATGTATTGATGTAGATTGTCGTCAGCCTCAATTATTACACCTTCCTCATCAGAAGTTAAGGAAACGCTCACATTATAAGGCCCTTCAATATCTAGTTTATTTATATCGTCAACCGACATTGTTTTAGTAATTACATTACCTGAAGGCTTTATGAACTCATTTTTTTTACTGCATGATGTAAATACTATGCTTATCGCAAAAAGTATTAATAAAATTGATTTAGTTTTCATATTATTTATTTTTAAAAGTTTATTTAATTATTGATTGATAGAATTCTATCATTATATTTTTTAAAACAAGATTTTTATCAAGGTAGATAAGCAATAGGCCATAAGTATCGTATATGCCATGTGTTAACATTGCTATCAATAAGTTATTTCTGTTCAGGAAGAAGGCCATGGAAAGAATAAAGCCAACAATTC
Organism: Marinilabiliales bacterium; assembly: GCA_002869315.1. Taxonomy (GTDB): domain Bacteria; phylum Bacteroidota; class Bacteroidia; order Bacteroidales; family F082; genus BM524. The sequence continues at coordinate 1,602 of PKTD01000324.1, forward strand.
CAGTGGTTATAATTCCGCTAATTCCCTGGTAGCCATGTGTTAATCCGAATACGATAGCAGATAAAAATGCAGCTGCTATCCAGGATATATTTTTATTTCCAAATAAGTGAGCAATTCTTTTCATGAAATATCCTCTATAAAAAAACTCTTCACCAAAGCCGGCCACTATCCACATTAATCCCAAAGCGATAAGGAAGTTGGGCAGATTACCTTTCAATGCTTCAAAACCGGATAGGTCGACAGATTCATTTGTAATCATTTCTGTAAGCGGCTCTAAAATCATATCATTCAGAATAATGATAATCATCACATAACCTATTGCACTTCTAATGGATTCTCCAATACGTACATCTCCTAATCCGAAATACGACCAGTCCCATTTCATCGACCAGAATGTAATCAATGCTATTGCAAGTCCTAAAAGGAATGCCGGCCCTCCTATCCAAATCATTAAGAAAGTGGTAATTATCAGCACTTCAATAATGAAGAAAGGACCTGTAAGGAAAGAGTTTGCCCTTTCTCTGAAACTCCTTTTAGATTCTATTGATTTATTTATTTCCATCATCTTACTATTTCTTTAATTAATTGAAAAGCACACTGGAATATTTGAAGCTCAACACCATTTCGTCAAACTGTTTTATATAATCCTGGCCAAAGTTTCCATGGAAATTACTTTCTTTATTTCCTAATTTATGGATATGCAATCTTACATTGTCTAGCGAAGCTTCAGAATCAGCAACCTGCAATATCAAATGGTTTAAAACATAACCTTCGAAATCAAAATGCCCACCAGCACTTCCGGTCGTGAATGTTTCCTTTTCAAAATTGTTTTCTATTTCGGTTTTATTTTCTTTGAAGAAAAGCGGATATAGGGTAGTGTTAGTAGCACCCGTATCGAATTGAAAACTCAAAGTATCATTATTATATAAGCATGCCAATACGGGCATTAAACCATCGAGGGCAAAATTATTGAATGTATATTTCTGAGGTTCTTGAGGTACAATTATCTCATTTTCTTTCGTGATTCTGATTTCATGGAAGGCTTCTATTACAGGAAAACCTATTGCTCCATTGGCATAATAATCTACTTGTGGAAAATCCAGATCCTCATCATTAAGCACCAGAAAAACAACATTTTTACAAATTATGCCACCGAGTTCAATTTCATCTGCCACCGCTAAATCACTAGCAACTTTTAAACCGGTGGCTGCTGTAACATAGAAGTCGCTTTCCAAAAGTTTAAGACCAAGTTTACTAACCAGAGATCTTCTTATGGCTGAAAAGTTAGCTCCTGTATCAAATATTAGGTTTTTAGTGCTATCTCCAAAGTTAACATCAACATTGAATAAGCCTACTTTATCTTTTATCATAGGAATTACACAATTGGAATTTATAATAACACTTTGTTTTGGGACACTAGCCAATGCCCGCCACATATTCAATTCGTTTTCTAGATTTTCTATTTCAATTGAGTCGTTGAAATCTGCATATTGTTGTTGAAGATATTCACTGGTAGATGCTGCTAAACCATATTCATATAAATTGATATGATTATTCAGTTTAGTTTGATATATATTGTTTAATAAACTATCTGCAAGAGGTTTTTCTGAGAGTTTCAAAAGGTTTTCTATTGCCTGGTTTGAGGCCTCAGGATTATTAAATACTCTGTTTATAATTGCTTCAAAATAAAGAGTATGTGCAGTAGAAAGTTCCGATTTATTTAATTCATAAGCAGTTTTCAGTTTGAAGTAACTTTGTTGCTCCGACAATAAATACAAACTATTAAAAACTTTCCAATTTGTCTTTGATTCAAATGGCCTGCTACAACTTAGAACAAGTAATATCAGACCTAAGTATAAAATTTTTGATTTCATTTTCTTAGTATTAAATTATTAAAATTCCACTTTGAAATTTAGTACAGGTATCAGACCAACCATATAAATTTCCTCCACCGACTTTCTTTCCACATCATAATATTCACCCCATACATTTGCTCTGTTGGTGACATTTTGAATGTTCAGAGATACTATCCACGACCAATTAGGGTTGTTTTTGCGATAACTAGCCCCTATGTCAATTCTGAAATAATCTGGAGTTTTTGTCTCATAAGCATTGCTATAGTCTCTTACGTCCTTACCTTCGGCAATTGAAGCCTCGATATCAACAGGAATTGTTCTGTAACCACCTCTTAACATACCCCTGATATTGGCAGAAATTATGTTTTGTTTTTGTTTACCTACTTTGAATTCTTTACCTGCCAAGAAGTTAATAAGGTAATTACTGTTGTATCTGGTATTACGCTCTTCAATCCCTGGCATTGAATATTTAGATTGAAATAATGAAGTCGTAAAAAGTAAATAATACTGATTCGAAAAACTCTTATCCAAAGTCAATTCGAGGCCGTAGTTAGTTCCTGTACCTTCATTATTAAAAGGATCACTGGTAAAGCCGCTGGCAAAGTTAAGCGCACTTACGGTAGCTGTTGTATCTCCAACTTTAACGGGAACATCAAATAAATGCTGATAATAAAGCTCGGTAATTAAACTAAAATTTGGTGCAAAGTTCCATGTATAACCTCCAACAATATGTGCCGCTCTTGTCATTTTGAGTTTTTCATTTGGGTATACTATCTGCCCGTTGTCTAATGTATTTTGAGCGAGATATATGGAAATTGGTTCCACTCTGCTGTGAAGGCCTGTAGCGAAACTGAACCTGTGTTTTTCACTATATTTAAATACCAGACCTATGCGAGGTTCAATGGAATAGTCATTATTAATGTTAAGATACATTGCATGAACTCCGGTATTTAAATCTAGTTTTTGATTAATACGGTATTTCCATTGTAAATATGCCTGCATACGGTAAGTGCTGCCTTCTTGTTGTAATTCTGTGTTTAAAACCTCCTTATCCCAGTCGAACTGATGCACATTTAGGTTAAAACTCTGATTTGTGTAGATTAATCCGGCACGCAGATAATTCTTAGAGTTGAGTTTGTGATTGACTAACGTACTGGCAGTAAGGTTTTTATAGATATAATTTTGGTCGATTAACTTAGTTTTGTTGAATTGATAATCCAGAGAATCTTCAACCTGTCCGTTGTCAGTATGGGAATAGGCTAAAACGGTTCTCATATATGTTCTATTATTCTTAAATATATAATTATTGGTAATTCCGATAACTCCCAGTAACTGATTTTCAGAATAACTGAAATGATCTGAGCGGTATAACCACTGAGCGGTATCGCTTGGAACTTCCCCGGCAGAGCCACTAATACCCCCAAGACCCCAGATATTAAACCTTCCAAACTTTTTTGTGGGGATATTTATGTTCATTGAAAGATCCTGCCATTCAGGAAAAATATCTTCATTTCCAATTGTAAAACCTGCTTTATTGAGCAATGAAGTTGTTGCATAACGATAGTTAAATAAATACGAAGCTTCTGAGTTTTTTGAAAAGGGTCCTTCAGCTGAGGCTTGTATACCCATAACACCCAACTGCAAAGCAAACTGATGTTTTTCACTATTTCCGTTTCTAAGCCTTAAGTCGAATACTCCTGAAAGGGCATTTCCATATTCTGGTGCAAAGGCTCCTGTATAAAAATCGGAATTGTCTAAAACCTGAGTGCTTAGAGCGCTTACTCCGCCACCGCTGCCTCCTTCACCATTACTAAAATGATTAGGATTTGGAATTTCTACTCCTTCCATTCTCCATAAAACACCTCTTGGTGAGTTTCCTCTTACAACCAGTTCATTATTCTCATCGTCGGCAGAAGAAACTCCGGCAAACGACTGAACAGTGCGGGCAGGGTCGTTAATGCCGGCAGCAATTCGTGAAGTTGATTCAATAGTAATTCTTTGCGCACTTAGAGTAACCATTGAATTTATTGGCTCTCCCATTTCATCTTTTGCAGTTATAACAACCTCTTTTAGGATTGATATATCTTCTGTCATCTGAACATTTAAAACAAGTTCATTCCCGCTTATCAATTCTATTTCATTGAAATAAACATCTTCATATCCTATATATGATACTTTGATATTATGTCTTCCCACAGGAACATTTTCAATTACATAGTTTCCATCATAGTCTGATGTTCCACCTTTTAAAGGATTAGTACCAAGAATTGTAATGTTCGCTCCCGGAAGTGTAATATATGTATCAGCATCAGTAATTTTACCCCTAAGTGTTTGTGTGTACTCCTGACTAAAAACTGATATTGAAATTAAGGACACTATAATTAATAGTATTTTATTCTTCATTTTTCTGATTTCTAATTATTTTACGATTTTAATGATACATTAAACTTTATCTAGTCACATTTTGACGCTACAAATAAACTGTGCAATTCAACAATATGCGACCGAGAATGCAAAGTCGAACGCTTTTTAAGAATAGAAATCGGTTCGATTTTATTAAGCTAGAAGTACGACTTTAGGTTAACTATTTGTTATTGTGATTAATGCGGTATTGTGTAGGTGTAAAACCCGTATGCTTTTTAAAGGCAGTATTAAATGATGATTTTGAATTAAACCCAACATGATATAGTATTTCAAGTACCGTAAGGTCATTTTTATCAGGTTCAACAAGCATCTTTTTGGCTTTTTCAATGCGAAAATCATTGATGAAATCAAAAAAGTGTTTGTTAAGATTATGATTTATGAGAATTGAGAGTTCTCTTTTTTGCATTTTTAAATAGCGGGCAAGCTTGTTTATTGATAAATCAGGGTCAAGGAATGGCTCTTCTTCTATCATATAAGTGTTAATTTCTCTGAGTTTTTCATCAGAAATAATATCCGATTGGTCATCGTTTACCGACTCTTTTAGCATATCTTTTACGCTTAACAATTTTTCATCATTATCCCTAAATAATTCAGGAGATTGCAAGCCTTTGAAAATAATCCAGCAGAAGAAAATTAATAACAATAATTTCATTGTATTTGATGCATATTCAACATCCTGCAAGTTAATTTCAAGTATCAAATAGTTTTTAATTGCTGACAAAGCGAATAATATTATGAAAATCATGTTCAGGTCTCTCAAATACTTATAGCGTCGAATATTTGTATTTGAGTAGTTTTCAAAATACAGATTTCTATTACGTTTTAAAAACCTTATGTTGAGGAACAAATAGAGGAAAAGCAGAAAATAGA
>PKTD01000047.1 GCA_002869315.1 Marinilabiliales bacterium
ATAATCATGGTACGAGTTTCTTCCGGCTCAATTACAGCATCAACATAACCATAGGCCGCTGCAACATAAGGATTTGCAAATTTTTCCTTATACTCTTCAACTTTTTCTTTTCTGAGTTTATCAGGATCCTCGGCAGCCATAATCTCCTTACGGAAAATAATATTGGCAGCACCTTCGGGCCCCATTACTGCAATCTCTGCTGTTGGCCATGCAAACACAAAGTCGGCACGTAAATGATGTGAACACATTGCTATATAACCACCACCATAGGCTTTTCTCATAATAAGTGTAATCTTTGGAACTGTAGCTTCAGAATATGCATACAATACTTTTGCGCCATGACGAATAACTCCAGCATGTTCCTGATCAATACCTGGCAGATAACCCGGAAGGTCTACCAAAGTTACCAATGGAATATTAAAGGAATCGCAATAACGTATAAATCGTGCTGCTTTATCAGAACTATCCACATCTAAAACACCAGCCAGATACATAGGCTGATTTGCAACAAAACCAACAGTATTTCCATCCATACGACCAAAACCTATTACAATGTTTTTTGCAAATAATTCCATAATCTCGAAAAATTCAGAATCATCACTAATGGCTCTTATAACGTCTCTAACATCATATGGTTGTTTAGCATCACCTGGCATGATATTGCCAATTTTATAATGCCTGGTTTTAGGTGATTTTTTTGGAAACGATTCTGCTTTAGCATTATTATTCCAAGGAATAAAACTTGCCAAGCTCTTAATCTGACTGAAACACTCTTCTTCACTTTCTGCATAAAAATGAGCGTTACCAGTAGTTTCACAGTGAACCCTTGCACCACCTAGTGCTTCCATGGAAATTTCTTCTCCAAGAACAGTCTTAATAACCTCGGGTCCTGTAATAAACATTTTTGAAATATTGTCTACCACAAATACAAAATCTGTTAAAGCTGGTGAATAAACTGCTCCACCTGCACAAGGACCTAATATTACTGAAATCTGAGGTATTACACCCGAAGAAATAGTATTCCTGAAGAATATCTCACCATAACCTGCAAGGCTGTTAACACCTTCCTGAATTCTTGCACCACCCGAGTCATTAATTCCTATGATCGGAACTTTGAGTTTTAATGCATGATCCATAATCTTAGTAATCTTCTTGGCATGCATCCATCCTAAACTACCTCCTGCAACAGTAAAATCCTGAGCATAAATACAAACTGGATGTCCGCTAAGTAATCCAGTACCTGTTATTACTCCATCACCGGGAAGGTATTTTTTATTCATATCGAAATCTTTACCGGCATGTTCCACAAATAAATCATATTCATGAAATGATTTAGGATCGAGCAACTTGATAATCCTTTCACGGGCAGTTAATTTACCAATAGCCTTTTGTTTTTCAATGGCCTTATCTCCGCCACCCTTAAGGGCGTTGCGCATCCTGCTTCTTAAATCTTTTGATTTCTGTTTTAAACCCATAATTAATGGTTTTAGTTTACACAAAAAAAAGAGATAAGTCAAACAATAATAAAATTGTGCTATGTATATAACCTATCTCTATCCAGCTGCAAAAATATATCAAATAACCCAAAAGTCAACATTTTTGTATTTTTAATACCTTTATATTGCAGAATAATTTTTAGTAATCAATCGTAAATAACTGATAATGAATATCGAAGATATTAGAGAGTATTGCCTACAAAAAAAACTAACAACCGAAAGTTTTCCTTTTGACGATGTTACTCTGGTTTTTAAAGTTAACAACAAAATGTTCGCTATTGTAAGCCTGGACGGTGATTTAAGAATTTCACTGAAGTGTGATCCTGAAAAAGCCATAGAACTCAGAGAAAGATTTCCAGCAGTTAAAGCAGGTTATCACCTCAATAAGCAGCAATGGAATACCATAAATATAGATGGCAGTATTGATGGCTTATTATTGAAAGAATGGATAGATGACTCCTATAATTTGATAGTGGCAAAAATGCCAAAAAAGGACAGAGATTTATTTTTATAAATTATTTGAAATCTATTTTTTGATAGACTTCAATTACTTAATTTTGCGGCGTATTTAAAAACAATACAGATGGATAATACAACATTTAAAAAAGCCATACTTGCGGGAATACCTGATGAACTTCCTGCCTTAAAAGAACCTAATAATAGGATAAGTCATGCTCCCAAGCGCAAGGAGATTCTGAGTAATGATGAAAAGAAACTAGCATTAAGAAATGCGTTGAGGTATTTTCCGGAAAAACATCATGCCATTTTAGCTAATGAGTTTGCTCAGGAGTTAAAAGACTACGGACGCATTTATATGTACCGATTTATCCCTGATTACGATATGTATGCCAGGCCAATAGATGAATATCCATTTAAGTCGAAACAGGCTGCTGCAATAATGCTAATGATACAAAACAATCTTGATTTTGCGGTTGCTCAACACCCTCATGAACTAATAACTTATGGAGGAAATGGTGCTGTTTTCCAAAACTGGGCGCAGTATTTATTGTGCATGCAGTACCTTGCTAAAATGAATGACGAACAAACTCTTGTAATGTATTCTGGTCATCCTTTGGGACTTTTTCCTTCTCATAAAGATGCTCCAAGAGTAGTTATTACCAATGGAATGGTAATTCCAAATTACTCCTCTCAAGACGATTGGGAGAAGTTTAATGCGCTGGGTGTAAGCCAGTACGGACAAATGACAGCTGGTTCCTATATGTATATCGGCCCTCAGGGAATTGTGCATGGTACTACAATAACGGTTATGAATGCCGCTAGAAAAGTTGCCAACGAAAATGAGGATCCTTTTGCAGGAAAATTATTCCTTACAGCAGGATTAGGTGGTATGTCAGGCGCACAACCAAAAGCCGGAAACATAGCTAAAGTTATTACCGTATGTGCTGAAATTAATCCTGCTGCCAGTTATAAACGTCATGAGCAAGGATGGGTAGATGAAATTATTTCTGACCTTGATGAACTTGTTGAAAGAGTTAGAAAAGCAAAACAGGATAAAGAAGTTGTTTCCATCGCCTTTGATGGCAATATTGTTGATGTTTGGGAAAAATTCGATGAGGAAAATATATATGTAGACCTTGGTTCCGACCAAACATCATTACATAATCCATGGGCAGGAGGTTATTATCCAGCTGGATTAAGTTATGAAGAGTCAAACCATATGATGGCTAACAATCCTGATGGGTTTAAGGAAAAAGTAAGAGAATCATTGAGAAGACATGCTAGTGCTGTAAACAAACATACCGCTAAAGGAACGTACTTCTTTGATTATGGAAATGCTTTCCTCCTGGAGGCTTCAAGAGCAGGTGCAGATGTTATGGCAGCAGATGGAATAACATTCCGTTACCCATCTTATGTTCAGGATATTATGGGACCTATGTTCTTTGATTTTGGCTTCGGACCTTTCCGTTGGGTATGTACCTCCGGAAAAGCTGAAGATTTGGAAACAACAGATAATATTGCAGCCGAAATCCTGGATGAGTTAATGACTAATTCACCTGCTGAAATTCAGAGCCAGATGGCAGATAATATCCAATGGATAAGAGGTGCTCAGGAAAATAAACTTGTGGTTGGATCACAGGCAAGAATTTTATATGCTGATGCAGAAGGCAGGATAAAAATTGCTGAAGAGTTTAATAAGGCTGTAGCCGATGGCAGGCTTTCGGCACCTGTTGTACTTGGTAGAGATCACCATGATGTTTCAGGAACAGATTCTCCTTTCAGGGAAACTTCTAATATTTATGACGGATCTAGTTTTACTGCTGATATGGCAATACAAAACGTTATTGGCGATTCTTTCAGAGGAGCCACCTGGGTTTCCATTCACAATGGTGGTGGTGTAGGCTGGGGAGAAGTTATTAATGGTGGTTTCGGAATGGTCCTAGATGGCAGTTCCGATGCCGACAGGAGATTAAAATCCATGTTATTCTGGGATGTTAATAATGGAATTTCAAGACGCAACTGGGCCAGGAACGAGGGCGCAACATTCGCAATTAAAAGGGCTATGGAAGAAAATCCAAACCTTAAGGTTACATTGCCAAATATTGCTGATGATGATCTAATAGATGGAGTAATCTAAATGAAATTATAAATGATAAACAAAAAAAGACAGTCCATATGGGACTGTCTTTTTTTATTTAGAATTCAAAGAAACTATATTTTAAAGGCCTCTTTAACTTTCTCAACATAGTCAAGTGCTTCCCAGGTAAATAGTTCAACTTCTACTTCAAGATCTCCTTCATATGGTGAGGTGAATTTCTTAGTCACTTTTCTGTAATCTCTTCCCATATGTCCATAGGCTGCAGTCTCCAGATAAATTGGATTTCTTAGTTTTAATCTTTCCTCTATTGCTTTAGGGCGCATATCGAAAATAACTTCAACTTTTTCAGCAATCTCAGCATCTGTAAGACCATTTTTTGCAGTGCCATAAGTATTTATAAAAATATTCATCGGCTTAGCTACTCCAATTGCATAAGAAACCTGCACTAAAACCTCATCGCATACATCTGCTGCTACTAAATTTTTAGCAATATGTCGGCTAGCATAAGCAGCACTTCTGTCAACTTTGGAAGGATCTTTACCAGAAAATGCACCACCACCGTGAGCACCTTTTCCACCGTAAGTGTCAACAATAATTTTTCTTCCGGTTAAACCGGTATCACCATGAGGTCCTCCAATAACAAATTTACCAGTAGGATTTACATGATAGGTAATATTATCATCAAAAAGAGCCTGTACATTTTCAGGAAGTAACTTATAAACTCTAGGCACTAATATTTCTATAACATCTTTACGGATTTTTGCAAGCATAGCCTCGTCTTCATCGAAGTCATCATGTTGAGTAGAAACAACAATAGTGTTTATTCTAACAGGTACATTATCATCATTATATTCGATAGTTACCTGTGATTTTGAGTCTGGACGAAGATATTGCATTTGCTTTCCTTCACGACGTATTTCAGCAAGTTCGTATACCAGGAGATGTGATAATTCCAACGAAAGTGGCATATAATTATCGGTTTCGCGACATGCATATCCAAACATCATTCCCTGGTCGCCTGCTCCCTGATTTAGAGGGTCTTCGCGCTCCACTCCCTGACGGATATCACCGGATTGTTCATGAATAGCTGATAATACTCCGCATGAATTACCATCAAACATATATTCACTTTTTGTATAACCAATTTTGTTTATTACATCACGTGTAACCCCTTGTACATCGACATAGGATTTAGAATAAACTTCTCCGGCAACAACAACCTGACCGGTGGTTACCATAGTTTCAACAGCTACTTTTGAGTTTTTGTCGTATGCCAAAAAATAATCCAGCATAGCATCTGATATTTGATCTGAAACCTTATCTGGATGACCTTCCGACACTGATTCAGACGTAAATAAATATGACATGTTTTAAATTTTTAACGTTAAACCTAGGAAAAATGTTTGATTGGCGTGGGCTAAAGCTTGGTTTAGCATTTTTTATTGTGGTTGCAATCAATCAAATCTTTCCACTAAATTTTCTCATAAGAGAATTGCAAAAATATATAAAAATCTATTTCATCGAATAAATTAGAAAATTATAACAACAAATTGTGAACTTATTTGGTTAGGTTACGAAATACATCCTCCATACTTGTCTCGGTTTGAGAAAGTGAAAGTACACTATATCCTTTATCAACAGCGAATTTAAAAATATCTTCACGTATATCTTTATTTGACTTTGAATATAGTATCCATATATTATTATTTATTTTTTCGATAGACTCAACTGACGTGATTTTGATTAACTCGCTTTTATTCACCAACTCTTTAAATTCAACCTTAAAGCCAATTTTATTAGTACCCATATGAGAAAGTTTGGAAGTATTATCATCAGCAACAATTTTTCCTTTGTCAATAATAATAACCCTCCCACAAACTGCCTCTACCTCTTGCATTATATGTGTAGAAAGCAAGATTGTTTTTGTTTTACCTAGGTCTGAAATTATAGTTCTTATATCCACAAGTTGATTTGGATCAAGTCCTGAAGTAGGTTCATCCAGAATTAAAAGTTCCGGATCATGAATTAAGGCCTGTGCTAACCCTACTCGCTGACGATAACCCTTTGATAATGCTCCTATCTTCTTCTTCTGTTCTCTACCCAACCCTGTAAGTTCTATCATTTCTTCAACACGCTGTTTCGTATTGAAAGGTGTAGAATACATTTTCAAAACAAAGGACAAATACTCCTTAATATACATATCGGTATAAAGTGGATTATTTTCAGGCAAATAGCCTAATTGCCGGCGGATGTCTAACTGAAATTCATCGACATTCTGCCCATTAACCAAAACACTTCCGGATGTAGCAGGAATATAAGCGGTTAATATCTTCATTAATGTTGATTTCCCGGCTCCGTTGGGACCAAGCAAACCTACAACCTCACCCTTATCAATACAAATATTAACATCATCAAGGGCTTTCTGACTGCCGTATGATTTAACCAGATTCTTAATCTCTACCGAATGCATCTTCATTTATTTTTGGCAAAAATATAAAATTAGCACTGCTATTGCCTTTGTTGATTTTATTAAATATCAGCAATGGCTTTTTTAAACTTCTTCGTAACTTTGTCGGCCACATCAGTAAGTGAATCATTACCCAGCATACCCATTAAAACTGAAGGATTTACCATAACCACCTCAGTATTATTTGCATCAATTTGTTTTATTAGGACTTTACATGGGAGGAAT
>PKTD01000304.1 GCA_002869315.1 Marinilabiliales bacterium
AAAATATTAGTATTGAAAGGAACAAGGTTATAAATTTTGTTAGTGAAGGCAGGGTCATCTTTTATATTCCACAGAAATTTTGTACTGTCAGCAGCAGTAAAGCCAGAAAATAATAATTCTTCATTTTTAATAATCAAATCCAGTTCAGTCCAACTTGCAAAATTTGAAAGAGCTGACAAACTATTGATACTGTTCTCTGTGATGTGTTTATTCAAATATCTATTTAAGTTAGGATAATTAATATATAAACTGGCATCAACCCTTTTACCGGCGGTATTTTTGACTTTAATCAACTCATTATCATTAAAAATACCTGCCTCATTGGTTTTATAAGTATTTATGGATTCTGTTAGAAAACTCAGGCTGTTTGATATTAACATTACGCCATGGTTTTCATACAGATAAATAATCTGATCATTTTCCGTATCCAGTATTTTAAGACCACCAAACTTTCTTTCTACAATATCAACAACTGCGTATTTGCCATTCAAATTTTTTGTGAGAAAGGCTTTTAAGTCATTGTTCGATATACTCTTTTGAATTTTAGAGAGGAAAAGTATATTAGCAGTATTAGTTGTGGTATCGCCTTGTATGGCTAAACTTAAGGGGCTATTAAATAATAAATTGTGATAGTTTGTGTTGGATTCAAGTACATCAGCCACTGCAGATAATCTAATATCTAAACCAGTTATAAGGGAGGATTTTGAAAGTAGTTGCCATAGTACTTCTTCCGACTTTATTTTATCAATAAAATCCTTAGGACTTTCAGTATGTAATATAAGCGCTGTTTCAGAAGGTATCATTGTCCATGGATCGGCATCTGTTTTTGCCAATTTTGGATAAATAAAATAAGCCAAAAGCAATAAACTAATGATAATCAGAAATATAATCGCGCTTGTATTCTTTTTCAACATAACAAAACCCTTTCTTCAAAATTAACTAATTAAAAGGCAATAATATTGTTATAGTGAACAGGAAATCAACATTGTATTGTTAGTATTGTAGATGGTAATTGGTGAATGGTCATTAGGTATTAGTAAATTATCAATATTTCTTCAATCTTGTTAAGGTCTCAAAGTGATATATGTAGGCAACTTTTTCAATCCCGAACTGCTTTTATAATAAGGTTTGATTTTAAGTTTAATATCCAGTTTTTTTACTTCTTCTTCATCATTAATATTTCTTGCCACTTTAATTATCTGAGGTAGTGATTCAGAATTCATAACATCCAGCAAATCAACTTGAGTTTTTACCTTAAATACTTTTTTGGAATACGGCTGCACCTCTATTCTGTTGTCTAAACTGCCACTGGCATATTCAGTTTCACCCATAATTAATTTCCAATCCATACCAGATATTGCAGCAACTTTATCATTAATATTATTTACTTCAATATATACATTCATTTTCAGAGGCATACTACCGCTGAACAGTCTTCCCGTAAGGGTCATTATATCGCCTGCATTTAAACTTTGATTATCAGCCATATCAGTAATATCAATACCTGCTAATTCTGTGGCCTCTACGTTTTGCAAACTAAAACTACTTCCAATAAACCTTTCATACTCTCCTGCCTGGTTTAAAATACTACAACTGTTTAATAATACAATCATCAGAAAAACCGAACTTATCTTTAATACCTTCATCTGTGTAACATATATGAATAATCAATAACGGTGGGCGAAAATAATTATTATTTGTTATTGTGCAGCCCAAAACATTTGCAGGTTGTCAAAACACTTAACAATTTAAACAAAAAGAGTAAATTTGATTTTTTAGAAACACTTAACAAATAAATATATGAGATATTTTTTAATACTGACTTTAATTCTAGTTTTAAACTCCTTTATTTTTGCTGACAACGGAGATACAATAGTTGTACAAACCATTGATTATGATACACCTGTGAATCCAGGCTGGAATGCTCCCAGGGAAGGAAAATATTTATTTCCGGGAGATACTATTAGTTATTCTAAAATTCTGATGTACTATAATTTGAAGTGTGATCCTAATCAAAATCCAGCCTGCGGTGAGTGGGATTATACAACTCATACTAAGATTTATGAACATACCGGAGAGTTCGACTCCACTCAATATACACATCCTAAATTTATGGTTAACAATAGTGCACCTGATACTCTTTTGGCCATGAACTCGCCCTCCTTCTATTATTTACCATATCTTGAGTATTCAAATGTAACTGTTCCACAAACAGAAGCACAAATTGGAACAAATACAACTAGTTTGTCATTTCCTTTTGGAACAGCTAATGATGGTCGCGCACAATTTCTATATACTGCTAGTGAACTTCAATCTGCAGGACTTGATGCAACTGACATAACAGGTTTTGTTATAAGCCTCGATAATGTGGTTGACATGAAGCATTTCACAATAAAAATGAAAAATTATGAAAATGATAGTTTACCTCTGGATACATTGATAAACTACGGATTTACAAAGGTTTATGAGAAGAATACAGAATTTGTAATTGGTGAAAATCAAATAGATTTTAGTTTTCCTTTTAATTGGGATGGGAGTTCCAACGTATTATTAGATATAAGCTATTCTGAATCTGCAGGAGATGCTCTACTAGCGTCATATACAGTTTCTGAAAATCAAACTCTTGCTTCTGCAGAAACAGACAATTTTCTACACTTTAGTGGATGGGATTTAATAGAAGTTCCTGCTGAAGTTTTCAATAATATTGATTCCACTATTACTATATCTTTTTGGCAGTATGGAGACCCTTTTAAACAGCCTATGAATAACTCAATTTTCCATGCAATGAATGAAGATGGAGAGCGTGTTCTAAATGTACACCTGCCATGGAGTAATAGTCAGATATACTGGGATGCAGGACAGGATGGTGGATACGACAGAATTAATCGCACTGCTCCTAACGCTTCTGATTTCGAAGGTCAGTGGAATCAATGGACATTCACTAAAAATGTTGGCAGCGGAAGCATGAGAATGTATTTAAACGGTTATTTGTTTTATACAGGCAATGGTAAAAAAAGAAGTATGGCAGGCATAAGTGAATTTTTTATTGGTGGTGCCAAAACAAATAATTTCTATGAGGGATATATAGATGATTTCATAATCTGGGATGAAGAAGTCGATTTACAAACAATTATGACAACAGTGGGTAAAACTATTGATGCATCTCACCAATATTACAATAATATAAGGGCATATTATAAATTTGATGAAGGAAGTGGAACACTTATATATGATTCTAGTCCAAATTCCTTTGATGCCATTAACTTTTTTGGTCAACCCCAATGGAAAACATATGAAGGAAACAGCCGACATAAATTTGCATACCGTCTTAATAATAAGCCATTTATAAGATTGCAACAGGGAAATTACGACATTAATCTACTTGATTCGATAGTAGTTGTTGACACTTTCCAGATGGCAGCCAACAGTATAGTTTTTTACGATCCCAATGATCCTGTTACTGCCATAGATACTATCTTAAAATGGCCTACTTATTATAATAATTATGTTTATGATGCCTCAGGTAATGCTATTGATTCCACATTAGTTGCAGCAGATACTACCCTTTACAATGAAACATTTATTTATTATGGAGATCCTTATGAAATGCTTATTCCATGGGAGATTGGCAGGTTTATAACTCCTTATGGTAATAATTTAAGTCTTGGACCTGATGGTTTTACATGGATATACGATGTTACTGAATATGAACCGTTTCTACGTGACAGTGTACATATTAGCGCCGGTAATTTTCAGGAGTTATTGGATCTAGAATTCCATATGATAGTTGGCACTCCCCCAAGAGATGTCATTAAAATTGAGAAATTATATGATGGATATTGGAATTTAAAGGATATGGAACAAAATGCTCCTGCAAAAAAAATAGGTATAGACCCACTTGCTGAGCAATGGAAGGTGAAAACCAGAACTACAGGCCACTTATTTGATAATCCTACTAATTGCGCCGAATTCTGCGCAAAAACACATAGTTTCTCCGTAGATGATCAGGAGGTATTAAGTTGGGAAATTCTTCAGGAATGTGCTGAAAACCCTTTATATCCTCAGGGAGGTACATGGATTTATGACCGTGCTGGATGGTGTCCTGGAATGAAAGTAACAGAACAGAATATAGAAATTACGGATTATGTAACTTCCGATTCCATTACAATAGATTATAATTCTGATTATGACCAATATGGAACTTACGACCTGAAAGTTCATTTATTTTCATATTCCGACTTTAATTTCGATAATGACGCTACTATTGATGAAATTATAGCACCCAATAACGCCAAGAGGTATATGCGATATAATCCTACTGCCACAAATCCGATTATTGTAATTAAAAATCTGGGAGGAAATAATTTAACTTCTGTTGATATAGAGTATGGACCAGTGGGAAGTTCCAAAACATACAACTGGACAGGAAATATCGAGCCAATGAAATCAGAAGTTGTTGAACTTGAGGCTTTTGAATGGGATGAATGGCAGAATGGTGAGGGAGTATTTACCGCCACTGTTTATAACCCCAATGACCAGGAAGATGAAAATCATATAAACGACTCATATACTTGTAATTATGATGAAGTAGATATTTATCCCGGAACCATGATAATAGTTTTTAACACCAATAATGCTGCTTATCAGAATTCATACGAAATACGCAATGCTAATGGAATTACAATTTTTGAAAGAGACAACTTGAGTAGTCAAACAGAATATAGAGATACTATTACTCTATTTAATGGCATTTACGATTTTTATATGTTCGATAGCGGTGATAACGGAATTTCCTTCTGGGCAGAACCCGGACAAGGTAATGGATCACTTAAATTCTATGATATAGAAGGAGATGTAATTAAATCGTTTAATGGTGATTTTGGAGATAGAATTTACAATAGTTTCTATGCTGATATGTATTTGGATAATAATTACTTAAATGATAGTAATTTAAGTTTTACTTTAAGTCCTAATCCAAGCAATGGTAAGTTTGTTTTTTCCTATATATTGATAGAAGAATCTGATTTAGATATTCAAATTTATAATGCTGAAGGAAAAATAGTTTTTTCTGAGGAACTGCCTATACAAAAATCAGGAAATGAAACTATAGACATAAATGGTGTTTCTTCAGGCATCTATAATTTTGTAATAAAATATAAAGGAAACCGATATTCGGAAAAGATAATTATTAGATAGGGATTTTTTAACAAGCCCCGGGTTAAAAACCCGGGGCGATAATTAATATTTATTTTGAAGCCCTTTTTCTGTCGTGCTCATTTAGCAATATCTTCCTGAGTCTCAACGATCTTGGCGTAACCTCAAGATATTCATCAGTTCTGATAATTTCCATATATTCTTCCAAAGAGAATATAATTGGAGGTGGTATTAGAACCTTATTATCAGATCCTGACGAGCGCATATTTGTAAGTTTTTTGCCTTTATTTACATTTATCACAAGATCTCCTGCACGAGTGCTCTCTCCTATCACCTGACCAGCATAAACCATATCATTGGGGTGTATATAAAATTTACCTCTATCTATAAGTTTCCAAATACCAAATGGTATTGCTGTTCCAGTTTCCATGGCTATGAGGGCCCCATTATTTCTAAGAGCAAAATCACCTTTCCATGGTTCAAATTTTTCAAATCTATGGGCAATAATTGCTTCCCCTTCTGTTGCAGTTAAAATACTGTTTCTCAAACCTATAATACCTCTTGATGGCATATTAAACTCCAGCATCATTCTATCGTTTTTGGGCTCCATATTAAGGAAATCACCTTTACGACTTGTAACAATTTCAATTACTCTTACGGTGAAGTCTTCGGGACAAAGTACAGTCAGACTTTCAACTGGCTCATGTTTTACTCCATCAATTTCTTTTATGATAACTTGTGGTTGGCCCAATTGGAATTCATAACCCTCCCGGCGCATTGTTTCTACAAGAATCGATAAGTGAAGTATACCTCTTCCAAAAACTAAATAACTATCTGCTGAGTTAGTTTCTTCAACTTTTAAGGCGAGGTTTTTCTCTGTTTCTAAAAACAATCTATCACGTAAATGCCTGGATGTTACATATTTACCTTCTTTACCGAAAAATGGTGAATTATTAATAGTAAAGAGCATACTCATGGTAGGCTCATCAATTTTTATTGATGGCAGGCCTTCGGGATTTTCAAAATCAGTAACTGTATCACCAATTTCAAAATCTTCTATGCCCATCAAGGCAACTATATCGCCTGCTTCAACAGGGGTTTTAATTTTTTCTTTACCAAGTCCTTCGAAAAGGTATAACTCTTTAATTTTCGACTTAGTTATTTTGCCATCTCGCTTCACAAGCGAAACATTCATTCCCATCTGTAATTTACCTCTTGTTAATCTGCCAACTGCAATACGGCCTACAAATGAGGAATAATCGAGAGAAGTGATTTGCATTTGAGGAGTACCTTCTTCGAACTGAGCAGCAGGAATATGCTCTATAATCATATCCAGCAAGTGAGAAACATCCTCGGTTTCATTTTTCCAGTCGTCTGACATCCAGCCATTCTTAGATGACCAATAAACAACAGGAAAATCAAGTTGATCTTCTGTGGCTCCAAGGTTGAACATTAAGTCGAAAACAAGTTCATGAACCTCGTCGGGGCGACAATTAGGTTTATCAACTTTATTTATAACAACAATAGGCTTTAATTTTAAATCGATGGCTTTTTGAA
>PKTD01000238.1 GCA_002869315.1 Marinilabiliales bacterium
TGGAGCTTACGGAACTACTGCCATTCCTTTTCTTAATGACGCTTGTAAAGCTTCTGTAGATGAATCCCATTCACTCAGGGTTAAAAATCTTATAAGTGAAATTTACTATTACGACACTTTTGACTTATTAAGTAGTTGGTCGGAAAATGAGGGTAAAGATTTACTTGCCGCCTTTATAGCAGTATCACGTCTACTAAATCCGGATGTGGATATGGAGAAGTATAAACGCGAATTTGAACAAATAAGGCAGGATGTTTGGTTGGAATTAAACGATAACCTTACTGCCTTGGAGAAACTACGGGTTTTAAATCATATTATTTACGATTATCATAATTTTTCAGGACAGAGAAATCCAAATGGAGATAAACTCAAACTTTATATATTCGATTATTTGTTAGGTACGCGTAAAGGCAACTCTTTGTCACTGGGTATTTTATATCTGGCAATTGCACAAAACCTGCATATTCCAGTGTATGGAGTTGATCTTCCCGGGCATTTTATATTGTGCTACTTGGATGAAAAGGTTAATTTAAAGCCCACCGAAGAGTATAGTCAGAGTGAAATACTTTTTTACCTGAATGCTATGAATAATGGAGCAGTTTTTACCAAAAATGAAATTGATGGCTTTATAAAGCAGATGAATATTCAACCTGAAAAATCTCATTTCTTGCCTTGCTCAAATAAAACTATAATCAAGCGACTCTTAAAAGAAGTTTACAAGGAAGTAAAACTAAATGGCGACGAAGATAAGTCGAAAATGCTACTTAATCTTGTAGGTGCTGTTCACTAGACAATTAAATATTAATCTTTTCAAGAACTTTTAACAAGCAGATACTACTGAAATAAACGCAAAGGTGTTTGGCATTTCAGATTATGCTATAATACCAAGAAAAAATCCCCAAATACGATATTAAAGTACTTGAGGATTTTTCATTATAACTTAAAAAAACCAATTATATTTATCTGCTCTTCAGGAAGTTGTTAATATTCTCCTCTATCCTGCCTATAACAGTTTCGCTAGCGACTTTTACGAATTTTTCGCCAGTTACTTTTTCATAGAGTTCTATATATCGTTCAGATACACTATTAACAAATTCATCAGACATTTCAGGAATTTGCTGGCCTTCTTTTCCCTGAAATCCATTTTCCATCAGCCATTCTCTTACAAACTCTTTCGAAAGTTGCTTTTGTTGCTCTCCTTTTGCAAAAAGTTCATCATATTGATCAGCATAGAAATAACGTGATGAGTCAGGAGTATGAATTTCATCTATTAAATATATCTGATCTCCAATTTTTCCAAACTCATATTTAGTGTCTACTAATATCAATCCCTTTTCCGCAGCAATTTCACTACCTCTCTGGAAGAGTTTTTTAGTATAGTCTTCCAGTTTTTCGTAGTCTTCTTTGCTAACCAGGCCTTGTTTCAAGATTTCCTCCTTGGAGATATCTTCATCATGACCTTCTGTAGCTTTAGTTGTTGGAGTTACAATAGGTTCAGGAAAACGTTGATGTTCTTTTAAACCATCTGCTACAGGAACACCACATATATCTCTGGCTCCTGATTTATAAGTTCTCCAGGAACTTCCTGTTAAATAACCTCTTATAATCATTTCCACAGGGAAAGGATTACAATATTTTCCAACTGTTACCATAGGATCGGGGCTGGCCATTTTCCAATTTGGCACGATGTCACTGGTAGCATCCAGGAACTTTTCTGCTATCTGGTTTAATACCTGCCCTTTAAAAGGTATAGCTCTTGGTAATACCACATCAAATGCTGAAATACGGTCGCTGGCAACCATAACCAGAAGTTCGTCATTAATGTTATATACATCTCTAACTTTTCCGTGATAAACATCTTTCTGACCCGGAAATTCAAAATCAGTTCTAATAATTGCTTCGTTCATGACTATATATTTTATTGTTTATTTCTAATTATCTTCTTTTTCGTATGCATTGATTATACTTGTTACGAGTTTGTGGCGAACCACATCTCTTCCATCCAGATGAATAAACTCTATATTTTTTATTTTCTTCAAGATTCGTTCAGCCTGCACCACACCCGATTTCTTATGCTTAGGTAAGTCTATCTGAGTAATATCGCCAGTAACGAAAAACTTTGAATTTTTCCCCATACGGGTAAGGAACATTTTCAACTGACTTTCAGAAGCGTTCTGTGCTTCGTCGAGGATGGCATATGCATTGCTCAATGTTCTTCCACGCATAAATGCAAGTGGTGCAATTTCTATGGTTTCGTCTTCCAGGTAGGAAAGGAACTTTTGTGTTGGAAGCATGTCTCTAAGTGCATCGTAAAGGGGCTGCATATACGGATCTAGTTTTTCCTTCATATCCCCTGGCAAGAACCCCAGACTTTCACCAGCCTCAATGGCCGGGCGTGTTAAAATAATTTTACGTATCTCTTTGTTTTTCAAGGCTCTTACTGCAAGAGCAACAGCAGTATACGTTTTTCCGGTTCCGGCAGGACCTATGGCAAAAATTAAGTCATTTTTTTCGCTCTTTTCAACCATTGCCTTTTGATTGGGTGTTAAGGCCTTAATAATTCTACCATGTCTGCCATAAACCAAAATATCCTCAGCCATCTTTGTATTGTTAGGCATACCATTACTTTCTTCACCCATAATGGCCTGGATATTCTCTTCTGTTATCTTTCCAAATTTATCATATTGTAGCATCAGTAAATCGAATCGTTTTTCAAATACCGACATTTCTTCTTTGGAACCAATAAGTTTTATTAAATCACCACGAGCAATAATTTTTAACTTAGGATACATCTCCTTAATTATGTTTAGATATTTATCGGCTATGCCATAAATTTCTGCAGGATTCTCCACTTCTATCTGAATAATTGTCTCACTCATAAATGATTTTATTTAATCCCACAAAATTATTAAAAATAAATGCATGCCTTAAGTTAATTTTATAATTTTGAAAATCGACTGAAATATTAAAATTATTTAAGCATATTGGGAAGTAAATAATGGGAATTATAACTATAACAAGCGATTGGGGGCATACCGACTTTTATCAGGCAAGTGTAAAAGGTATGATATATAAGTATTTACCCCATGCAACAATAGTTGATATTAGTCATAGTATAACTCCTTTCGACATAGTTGAGGCTTCTTTTATCATAAAAAATGCTTATAAAAGTTTTCCTGAGGGTAGTGTTCACATCATTGGAATTGGAACCGAAGAGACTATGACTCATGTT
Organism: Marinilabiliales bacterium; assembly: GCA_002869315.1. Lineage (GTDB taxonomy): Bacteria > Bacteroidota > Bacteroidia > Bacteroidales > F082 > BM524. Next base: position 3,233 of record PKTD01000238.1, read on the forward strand.
CATTCAGCCATTTATTATGATAATCATTATTTTGTGGGAAATGACAATGGTATTTTTTCATTGATTTTTGACCATAAGCCAGAAAAGATGGTTGAATTAGATATACTCCATGATTCATCAGTAAATACATTTTCCTCACGCGACAGATTTGTTAAGGCTGCTGCACATCTTGCCGAGGGTAAACCGATTGAAGAATTGGGAGATGAAAAAACGGAATTAGAAACTAAAATCCCTTTTGAGCCTTCTTCTGACAACAATGGTATTAAGGGTATAGTTACTTATATTGATAATTTTGAAAACCTATTCACCAATATTAGTTTTGAGTTTTTTAATAAAATGGTGAATGGAAAGAAGTTTACCATTGGTTTTAATTCATATACAGTCGACAAGATATCAAGTAGTTATGCGGATGTGCGTCCAGGAGAAATAGTTGCTATATTTGCCAGCAATGGTATGTTAGAGATTGCCATAAACAAAGGAAATGCAGCTTCTTTATTGGGTATGAAAAAAATGAGTCATGTTTATATATCCTTCGAGGAAAAATAGAGGGATATCGATTTAAAAACCTGAAACATAATCCAACTGATCAATATGCCCAATAATGCTCCAACTATTACATCAGATGGATAATGCTTTCCCAGGTATACTCTTGAGTAAATAATTATAATTGCCCAAAAGGGCATTAACCAGTTTATCCATTTGTATTTGCTTCCTAACAAAAAAATAGCCATGAATGCAATCACAAAACTGTTGCTGGCATGGGAAGAAACAAAGCCAAACTGCCCTCCACAGCCTACAATATTATTAACTAGTCCTGCTAACTCCGGCTCATAACAAGGTCTTAAGCGTTCGAAAACATTTTTAAACAAATGAACTGATGCTAGGTCACTTAATCCAATACTTAGAATAAATATGGGGATAGCAAACCATGCCTTTTTTTTATGTTTAATTATTGTAAGATAAATTAAAAGAATGTATAAAGGAATCCACAATTTAATAGAACTAATCCATATCATTACAAAATCAAAAAAATGGTTATGAGCACCATTGATTAGTAAAAATAAACTGTAGTCTAACTGTTTAAGCCATTCCAGCATTTAGATTTTTATTTTTTATTTACGTCTAACAGTGATTTTCGTATTTCGTAGTGATCGTTATTGTAAGGATCTCTCTTAATTAATTCCTGAAGTAATTTTAGTGACTTTTTTTTCTGCCCTTTTTCAAGTGCTTTGTCCAGTTTTTCTTTAAAGTAACTATCACCTTTACAATTATATCCAGTCAATTCTGTTTGATAAACTATCATACCGTCAGTGGAATTTGTTTCTGTATCATTAATAGTAAACTGTATAGGGACCTCAAATTTGGTATATTTATCATCTTCACAGGTATTCCAGTTACCTTCTGTGGCATTTATAAATTTTTGAATTTCAGCTTCTATTCCCCACCTTAAGGGGTTAGTAACTCTTAAATCAACTATCTTTCCTTCACAATCAACGGTAAATCTTATTATAAGAATACCTACTACACAATTTTTTTTTGCAACTTCAGGATATTCAACTGTTCTCCAAAACAAACCTTCAAAAGAATAATAGCCTCCTTTAAATCTGTAGTCAAGGAGTTCTTTTAAGTTCGCTTTCCTACTTTCAGCAGCTGTTGATGTTGTTTGCGACTGCAGTAAAGTGCTGTAAAACAAGATACTTAAAGATATAATGAAAATCCTTTTTATCATATTGAAATTTTTATGTAAAAGTATAAAAAAATGATGCTTAACAAATAGCCTATTCTTTTGAATCTAAGATGTTTTTTATTTCCAAAAGCATACTTTTTGTGCGATGTAAGGTGTTGAGGACATCAACTTTTTCAAAGCTATTTTCTTTTTCTGTCCTGTCGATAAAGTCGTTGGCACCTTGAATTGTCATGCCTTTTACTTTTACAAGCTCATGGATAATTCTAAAGTTATCTATATCTCTTTTCGTAAATAACCGGGTTCCTTTACTGCTTTTTTTTGGTTTTATTATCTTAAATTCTTGCTCCCAATATCTTATTAGTGAGGTGTTTACATTAAACATTTCTGCTACTTCACCAATCTTATAGTATACTTTTGTGCTTGTCATTTGTATTTGTTTAGTCGAGGGATTGTGATGGGAGTTTTGATAAATTCAATAGCAACTCATATTCTTCAGGACTTAAATCATTGAAGAAATAGTAAATGGGATTAACAGTTCTATTGTTTTTTCTTACTTCATAATGCAGATGAGGAGCAGTTGATTTACCTGTATTTCCCACTTCTGCAATAAGTTGGCCTCTTTTTACTTTCTCGCCTTTCTTTACATGTATTTTACTATTATGAGCATAAAAAGTAGTATAACCATAACCATGGTCAATTTCTATTGTATTTCCGTATCCTCTTTTACTATGCTTTACTTTTAATACGCGTCCATCGCCTGTGGCGACTATTTCAGTACCTTGAGGAGCTGAAAAGTCAATTCCGGCATGAAATTTATTAACCTTATAAATAGGATCTATACGATATCCAAAATAGGAGGCTATACGCTTCAAATCAGTATTATTAACCGGCTGAATTGCAGGCAAACTTGCAAGCATTTTCTCTTTATTCTTAGCAAGTTTAAAAACTTCATCAAAGGATTTGGATTGTACATAAATCTGACTCGCAATTTTATCTAATTTTTTAGAGGTGGATTCCAAAATTTCTGTATTGTCGTATCCTTCCAGATTTGCGTATCTGTCAGCACCTCCAAAGCCTGCTTTTCTGATTTCTTTGGGTATGGGCTCAGCCTCAAATATTACTCTATAAATATTATCATCTTTATCTGCAAGTTCGTTTAAAACACTCTGCATTCTATCCAAACGATTATTCATTATCTCTGTTTGTAACTCATACTGAGATAATTCTCTTTTTAATATTCGTTCTCTTGGAGATTCAAAAAACGTATAGGTGATAAAAAATAATACTATAGCCAATGCCAGACTTGTTATTAGAAATAGAAAAGTTCTAAATGCTTTCTGTCCTTTGCTCCGCTTTAGTTCTTCGTAAGCAAGGGTCTTTGTATTAAATACATATTTAGTTTTGGCCATAAGATTTAACTTCAACAGATGCAAAATTAATTAATTCGAGTAAATTTGCATCTTTAAAATTACTTAATTATACACATTTTATTGTTAACTTACTGAAAATGACATCATCAGAGATAAGAAAGGCATTCCTAGATTTTTTTGAATCAAAGAATCACAATATAGTTGAGTCGGCACCTATGGTAGTTAAAGACGATCCTACTTTAATGTTCACAAATGCGGGTATGAATCAGTTTAAGGAATTATTCCTGGGAAATGCACCTATAAAAACACCTAGAGTTGCTGATACACAGAAGTGTTTGAGAGTTTCGGGAAAACATAATGATCTGGAGGAAGTAGGTCATGATACTTATCATCATACAATGTTTGAAATGCTAGGGAA
>PKTD01000209.1 GCA_002869315.1 Marinilabiliales bacterium
CAGACCACAGACCAAGAAGAATAAAGAACAAAAGAAATTCAGAGAAAACCTTAAAAAAGGCGATAAGGTTGTTACAATTGGAGGAATCCATGGAAAAATAGCTGAATTAAAAGAAAAAACAGTTATTGTTGAAGTAGGTAATCAACAAAAGCTTACTATCGAAAAATCGGCTGTTGTTATGGACACCAGCGATGTTGGCCAAACAAAAAAATAATTAATTACTATTAGGAAGCAATTCTCAAGTAATTTAAATTAAATAATAAAGTTCCGAAGTATTTATTAATTTTATGCTTCGGAATTTTTATTTGAATATGTTGAAAAAAACTAATCGCACAAATATTAATGTTGTTTCGTATAACGACGAAAAAAAGAAAAAGAGTAATTACTTTATTTTCTTGTTTTGTGTACTGATAGCAACTTTTTTTTGGTTGCTTATTAAACTATCGGATACATATACCGAAATTTATGAGTTTCAGGTAGATATTGAAAACGCACCCTCAGACCAACGCCTGACAACACTGAGTGATTCCTCCATTAAAATAAGTATTAACGCCAATGGTTTTAAAATGCTTAAGTTAAATCTAATGAGCAGTACCAGGTCCTTAATTATTGATCTTGATAAATATGATATAAATAATTATGGCCAGAACCAATACTATATTAATACGAGTAATCTGAGGGAAGAAATGGCTGATAGAATTGGAATAGAGCCAAATAATCTTGAAATGTCACTGGAGAAACTAAGGTTTACCATGGAAAAACTAAAGAGCCGTAAAATAAATGTTTATAATGCAAGTCAGTTGGATTTTGCTCCTCAGTATGATTTGTATTCGGCAGTTAATCTTTCCCCAAATACGGTAACAATATTCGGTCCAGGTAATATTATTGACAGTATTAATTACATATTTACAGAAAACAAAATAATATCAAATATTTCATCAGATCTAAATGAAAAAATAAAGTTAATAAACCCTTTACCGGATGTGCTAAATATGTCTGTTAAATATGTCAACATAAGCGCCGAAGTAGAAAAATACACTGAATCGAGTTTACAAATACCTATAGATTTAGTTAACTCCAACTACCAACTTAAAGCCTTTCCCAATAATGTTAAAGTTTTCTTCACTGTTGCACTCAAAGATTTCTCTGAAATCAATAAAACCCAATTTAAAGTAGTGCCTAATTTTGAGGGGATAGACCTGCTAAATGCAAATAAACTTCAGTTGAAAATAACAGAATATCCTGAAACTGTTAGCGCCTTGCGTTTGCAACCCTCAGAAATAGAATTCCTAATTATCAAATAATGCTAAGAATAGGCTTAACAGGAAATATAGGAAGTGGAAAAACACTTGTTTCCAGAATTTTTAATACTCTGGGAATAGGGGTATTCAATGCAGATATTGAAACCAAGAATCTTTATTTCGAAAATACAATCAAGGATGATCTTTGCAAAATGTTCGGTCACAATATCCTGAACAACAACAATATAGTTGATTTAAAAAAACTGGGTAATATTGTATTTAATGATAAAAGCAAACTGGCAGAATTAACGTCTTATATACATCCAAAAGTAGTTTCTAAATATGATGCCTGGACAAAAACTCAAATAGGTAAGCCATTTTGTATTCATGAATCTGCAATAATTTTTGAGTATTCTCTAGAGAATAAATTCGATAAAATAATTTGCGTTTCAGCACCATATGACCTAAGGCTTCAGAGAGTTCTGAAAAGGGATAAAAGTAAGAGACCAGAGGTGGAAATTAAGATGAAAAACCAATTGGATGAAAAAATAAAAGTTGTTAAGTCGGACTACGTAATCATTAACGATGGTAAAGAATTCATTATTCCTCAGGTAGTTGAAATACATAAGCACTTAATCAATTTGGTGTAATTATTCAGAATCTGTTTTTTTTACTGATTTTTTTCTCCCTGATTTAACCAAAGCAGCATTTAGCAGGTATTCAATTTGTCCGTTCACACTTCTAAACTCATCCTGCGCCCATTTCTCCAAAGCCTCCATCATCTCAGGCTGTACCCTTAATACAAATGCTTTCTTCTTTGCCATAATTAATTCTTAGCCTCTTCTATTATTTATTAAACATTTTATTCATTGCCCTCTTTATAGCCTGCTGCCTCTGAGTTCCAACTAATATTTTTTCACCTGTTGTTAAGGTTAGTTGCAATCCTATATTTCCGCCGACATTTACGGCAGAGTTCTTAGTCTTTGATTTCTTTCCATAGAGACCACCTTTGTTTATGGCTTGCCTAATTCCCCAACCACCATATTCTTTTATGGGTTTATATTCTCTTATTTCCCATTTTGAAATCTCTTTTTTACTAATAATCCTTCTAACTCTAATAAATGGAGGGAAACTATAAATAACTGAACTATCAGTAACCTCGGTAAGTAATTTCGATCCAAATAATAAGAATGATGAGATAATAACTATCAGCAATGACAAAACCGACCCAATAACTAAACCTCTAGGGCTCATGTGCCCACTAATCATATTACCCTCCAAAACAAATGTATCTATGAGTGCATAGGTAAAATAGCCTAATATAGTGGTGTAAATCAGTCCCATTACAAAATATAGCGAGACTGATCCAAACCTCTGAACCTCTTTGAAATACACTTTTTTCATTCTAGTAAATATTACCGGTATTTACTATAGGACTCACATCTTTATCCGATGTTAAAACCACCATCAAATTACTGACCATAGTTGCTTTTTTCTCATCATCCAAATCCACAACATTTTTTTCATCCAGCATCTCCAGTGCCATCTCTACCATTCCAACTGCCCCTTCAACAATCTTTGCTCTGGCAGCAACTATAGCGGTAGCTTGCTGACGTTTAAGCATTGCACCGGCTATTTCCTGAGCATAGGCGATATAGTTAATTCTAGCCTCAATAACTTCAATACCGGCAATAGTAAGCCTTTCGGAAATTTCACTTTCCAAAACTGAGTTAACTTCCTCTCCCCCACTCCTTAAGGTTAGATCAGCCTCCTCTACTTCAAAATTGTCATAAGGATAATGACCTGCTAACTTTCTAATGGCAGCCTCACTCTGAATATCCACAAAGTGTACATAGTCATCAACTTCAAATGCAGCCTTATATGTCTCCCTAACTTTCCAAACTAAAACTACACCTATCATAACCGGATTTCCAATCTTATCATTAACCTTTATAGGCTCGCTGTCGAGATTTCTGGCTCTTAGTGATATTTTCTTTCTAATGAATAATGGGTTTACCCACCAAAAACCATTTTCTCTAATGCTGCCTTTATACTTACCAAATAAAGTAAGCACACTCGATTCATTAGGATTTACTATTACTAAACCAGGCAAGCCTATCAAACCGATTATTAAAATCGGTATTGTCCATAACATTTTCATAAATATTATTGCAAGTATAGAGGGCACAACCAAAAGGAAAATTACCAAAAGCGCCACATAACCAGACAATGGACTGAATTCAACTTCTTTTTTCATTTTTTTATATGTTAGTTAATTAAATGATATTATTTTGATATCACAATAATATAACTTTTTTGGATATTTGTCAAGTTTTTTTTGATTTTTTTTGGTTTTTCTTATAAACTAATTCTACTTATCTTTGCAGGCTTGTAAAATAGACAGTAAAATGAATAAAAACTCGATAGTTGGATTTGTATTGATAGCAGCCATAATGATTGGTTACACAATATGGATGACTCCCTCCGCGGAAGAATTAGCACAAAAACAACACATAGCAGACTCACTGCAAAGGGTTGAAGAGCAGCGCAAGATAGATCTGGCAAAGGTTCAGGCCGAGAATGCCAGAAAAGAAGTTGAGACTACAGAACGTTTGACCAACTCTGATAAAACTATTGAAAGCAGTCCTGCTTCTGAAGACTATACTGCAAAAGTCCAGAAATATGATGTTTTTGCTAATTCTGCCAATGGTACAGATGAATCCATTTATATTGAAAACGATAAAATAAAAGTTGAAGTAACTAAAAAGGGCGGCCATATTATTAATGTGGAATTAAAAGACTTTAAAACTTACGATTCCCTGGCATTGATGCTATTTAACCCTAACACTTCTCAATTTGGCTTTTCATTCTTTTCCAACAATCGAATAATTAATACCAACGATTTTTATTTTCAACCATCAATAACTGATACTAAAATAATTTCCACAGGTGATAATAGTGTTAGTCTAAACATGCGCTTATACACCGACCTTGGTGACGGGCAGTTTAACGAAAATCAATATATAGAATATGTTTATACCCTTAAAGTAGATGAATATATGCTTGATTTCGATGTAAACCTCGTTAATATGGGCAATGTTATAAATTCAAATTCTGTAGGTCTTAACTGGTATGCTGATTTACGACAACAGGAAATAAATGTTGACCAATTCAATGGCTCTACCATATATTACAGATATCTTAATGATGATGTAGAATATATGTCGGAAACTGATGAAGACGAAGAAAACATTAATACAAAACTAAACTGGGTATCCTTTAAGCAAAGGTTTTTCAGTTCATCACTCATTGCAAAACAGGGATTTGAAAACGGAAAATTAAATGTCTTTGAGAAGGAAAATTCTGAAATCGACAGGTATTTAAAAACTATGTCGGTTGAACTTGGTATTCCTGTAAACCTTGCTGGAACTACTAACTTTCCAATGCAATTTTATTTTGGCCCCAACGATTTTTATTTAATGAAATCCTATGACCTGGAACTTGAAAGACAGATACCAATTGGGTGGAGTTTCTTTATTTTAGGATGGATAAATCAATACATAGTAATCCCAGTATTTAACTGGCTGGGCGGCTATGGCTGGAATTACGGTATTGTAATTTTAGTGTTGACAGTGATGCTTAAAATAGTATTATTCCCTATTGCCTATAAAACTTATATGTCATCTGCAAAAATGAGAGTTCTAAAACCTGAAGTTGATGAACTTTCGAAAAAATTCCCTAAAAAGGAAGATGCCATGAAGAAGCAGCAGGCAGTGATGGGCCTTTATCGATCGGCAGGAGCCAATCCTGCTTCGGGCTGTGTTCCCATGCTTTTGCAGATGCCTATTTTGATTGCGATGTTTAGATTTTTCCCTGCCAGTATTGAATTAAGACAGCAATCATTTCTCTGGGCAACTGACCTTTCCAGTTACGACTCAATAGCATCTCTTCCATTTGAAATCCCATTTTATGGAGCACACGTAAGTTTATTCACATTATTGATGACGGTGTCAACTTTAATGTATACTTACCTGAATAATCAAATGATGGGGTCACAAACTCAGCAAATGCCCGGCATGAAGACAATGATGTACATTATGCCACTTATGTTCCTTGGCCTTTTTAATAACTATGCATCTGGATTGAGTTACTATTATTTCCTTGCAAACATTATTACATTCGGTCAAATGTTTGCCTTCCGTTATATGATTAATGAAGATAAATTAAGAGCAAAAATCGAACTAAATAAAAAGAAACCAAAGAAAAAGAAATCTGGTTTCCAGAAACGATTAGAAGAGGCTGCAAAGCAAAGAGGCTATAACGCAAAAAAATAGTTATAGTTTTTATAATTAGTACTTGTTTGTAAGAATAAAATATTTATTTTTGCGCCCTCAAATGGCGAGGTAGCTCAGTCGGTTAGAGCGTCGGATTCATAACCCGGAGGTCCCGAGTTCAATTCTCGGTCTCGCTACTTACAATCCCTTAATTATTTTTAATTGAGGGATTTTTTTTGCTAAAAAATTCCTGAGTCGGATTCATATCCGTTAGTCAGCCGACTAACCCGAGTTCAATTCTAGGTTCTCTGGAATCAATGAATCGATGAAACAATTATATCCTAAAAATCCATACCAGAAATATCGGCAATAAGATAATGTCGGATTGTAATTGTGCATCAGGAAAATTTAATAATACAGTGAATTGTGAATTTGTTCATCAGAACAAAGTATTAAATACCAGCCCTGTATAATCAATATATTGAATATTAAAACAACTAGAAAAGAAAGTAAAATCCACATACTGTACTTTCTTATTATGCTGGATAACAACAATATAGGAATAACACTTATTAAAACCAGTACTGCATGTCTTAATACAAAAAGTAGTGTAATATCAGGTTCAAGGCATATAAATGGGGATGTAATAAATGCTAAGGACTGTATTAGAATTTGAAATGAAAATATATTTGCAAAACCAGCAAAAAATAAAGATTTCCTATACTCACCTCTTCTCTTAAATACTAATGCCGTATACATTGGTATTACTGTTAAAACAAGATACTGAACAGCCACAAATAAATAACCTTTGTACTCCGGTAATTATTTAAATACAAATTGAACAATTTTTAATTGATAAAAATGACCCAATAAATAAATAATTCCAACAAAAAAAATGATGAAGAATTTAGGGAATACCAATTTCATTATAAGTTTATTATTGATGCTCAAAGATAGTTAACTTACTAATTCACTTAAGAAGTAATAATTTCAATTTCGACTATACTTCAGTAGTTAAGCAATTATTAAAAACATGCAAAACTTTGAATTCCTTTCAAATATATTCAATAGATAATAATTAACTTTTAATACTATCATCAAAAAAAATATCTTTGCAAAAATTTTAATTTAA
>PKTD01000161.1 GCA_002869315.1 Marinilabiliales bacterium
ATTGGCTTTGCAATATAGTCATCGCAACCAGCTACTATCGCCAGTTCCCTGTCACTTGTAAGCACGTAAGCTGTTTGAGCAATAATGACAACATCCTTATTAAACTTACGTATCTCTCTGGTAGCATCATATCCATTTATTAGAGGTATTTTTATATCCATTAATATTAATTCTATATCTGAATTATTTTTCATAAATTCAATTGCCTCCTTACCATTAAAGGCTCTCGAAATATTTTTAGCAGTGTGGCTGATAATTATTTTGAGATGTTCGAAACTGATATCATCGTCCTCAACAATCAAAATATTGAGTTTTTTTCCAAATGATTTTTTATTGGCTTTCTCTTTGGATCTAGCACTTGATATTTCAGTTGTTTCATAATTCCATGGAATGGAGAAAGAAAATACTGAACCTTTGCCTACCACTGATTTCACATCAATTTTTCCCTTAAGCATTTCAGCATAAGCCTTTGCAATACTTAATCCTAATCCAGAGCCTTCTTTTGCATGCAAGTCTGCAATATCAGCCTGTTCAAATCTATTAAATATATAATTAATTCTATTTTTAGGAATGCCTATACCAGTATCTTTTATTTCAAACACAAAATTGGAAGCTTTCTTTTCACAAATAATTTCAATCTCCCCTCTATCAGTATACTTTATAGCATTTTTAATTAGATTAGAAACAATTGAATTAATTTTCACTTTGTCAGTGGTTATTAACTTATGTAGATAAGATAGTTTATTTTGCAACTTAAACTCCAAACCCTTATCAAAAGCCTCCTGTTTGAAGAATTGATACTGCTCATCAATTTCATTATTTATATCAAAGGTACTATTTGAAATTTCTACCTGCCCGGAATCTATTTTTGATATATCAATAATATCGTTTACTGTGTCTAACATTCTGTTGCCACTTTTTTTAATAATGTTGATATAACTATCTTTTTGTTCGCCAGTCAGATCAGGTTTTTTAAGAAGATCAGTAAATCCAATTATTCCATTCATAGGAGTCCTGATTTCATGGCTCATATTGGCAAGGAAGGCGGATTTTAGCCTATCGCTTTCTTCGGCTTTTTCTTTAGCAGCGACAAGGGCTTCTTCTGAGCGCTTTTGTTTTGTAACATCATAACCAATATTAATTATCATACTATCGCCTATTGAAAAGTTTGCCCACATGACAGTTAATTGGGTACCCCATTTAGTATAAGGATGCCACTCTTTAAATTCTCTTTCCGGTTGCTCACTAATAGTTTTTAATACTTTGTTGTAATATTCATTATCAGGGTAAAAAAGTTTGAGAGAATTATCAACCGAGTTGAGTTCTTCTTTAGTCCATCCAAAGGTTTTCTCACATTCCTTATTCCATAAAATGCATTTACTACAATCATCAAACGCATTAATTAATACAGGGGCATTATCATATATAGTCTTGAATTTTTGCTCACTTTCCCGCAATTCAGACTCAATTCTTCTCCTTTCAGTAACATCTGCAAGGGCTCCAACAATTTCAACTGTTTTGCCATTTTTAACTATTGGAACTTCCCTGGCTTCAATTAAAATATTATGTCCGTTCTTATGTTTAAGTTCTAAATCATACACACCTTGTTTTTCGCCTGTTTCTATTGCCTTCATTGTTTTTTCATAACCCAATTCATTTATGGGATTATCTGTTGCTAATTCAGTCCAGATAACCATTGCCTCTTCAGGTTCATACCCCAGAATATCTTTTATTTGAGAACTTACGAATGTGAGTTTGTGATTAACATCATGTTTATAAAAAAGATTCGTCCCATTTTCAACAATTGATTTAAGGGTTTCTTCACTTTGCTCAAACTTTTCAATAACTTTTGCCAGTTCTAATTGATACCCCTTCTGTTTATCTATATTACGACCTACGCCAATTATTTCCTTTATGTTATCGTTTTTATCCAATACGGCTTTAACTGACCATGCAAACCATGACCAACCATTTACTGTTTTATCTCTTTCTTCATGGTATGTTGTATGAGGTGGTTTTAATATATTCTTTAATGATTGCTCTACTATTGCCTTATCATCTTCATGAATCAAAGGAAAGAAGGATTTCCCAATAATATCTTTTTCTTTAACACCGAATGTTTTACAATAATTAGGGCTAGCATAATTAATTTCTTTCTTTTCGTTAAATTGAACAATTAATTCATTCTGGTTTTCAACGATTAATCGGTATTTTTTTTCACTTTCATCAATCCGCTCTTTAGCAATAAGTAGTTCTTTATTTTTATCCCTTAATTGCTTCTCCATCTGTCTTTTAAGCGAAATATCTTTTCCTGAGGATATTAAAGAATCATCATAATCTGGTACAAAACTTTCGCTTTTAGAAGGACTTCTAGTTTTTTTCAACAATTCAAATTTTGACAATTCTGTCTCAAGGGTTTTGACTTTTTCTAATAACTCTTCGTATGTTTTCTTTCTCTTTTCCATAAGCCAAACTTTTAGACTCTTAAAAATAAAAAATAAATCTGAATAATATGCATTTTGCAAAATGCATAATATCAAAACACATGAAAAATATCATAAATACTAAAGCACAGACATATTTAGGTTATAAGAATATATTAAACCCTTCTATCTTAGATAAACATAGTGAATATAGGGTTTTATAAGTGGCATCATATTATTGATTTCATGAACTATTTAAATAAAAAGCAATAAACTAATTGCCATTACTGCCATACCTCCTACTAATCCACCAATTGCGATATGATGTTCTCCATATTCTTCAGCCGTAGGCAATAATTCATCGAGTGATATATAAACCATTATTCCTGCTACACCAGCAAATATTACCCCAAACATTGAATCATTAAAGACATTACGTAGAATAAAAAAGCCTAACAATGCTCCAACAGGTTCTGCTAATCCTGATAAAAATGATAACCAGAATGCTTTTTTACGATTCCTTGTGGCATAATAAATTGGCACGGCCACCGCAATACCTTCCGGGATATTATGAATTGCAATTGCAACCGCGATACTTATTCCAAGCGTTGGATCAGTTAATGCCCCCATAAAGGTAGCAAGGCCCTCCGGAAAATTATGAATTGCTATTGCCAGGGCAGAAAACATTCCCATTCTTAATAATTTCTTGTTATCAGCAGGGTTTAAATTCTTCTCCTCAATATTTTTTATTTCGTGCGGGTTTTCAAACGACGGAATAAGTCTGTCAATCAGAGCAATCAGTGCAATACCCGAAAAAAATGCTATAACTGTATAAAGATTACCTGCTTTTACACCATGAGCGATTATTAATGAATCTTTTGCTTTTACAAAAATCTCTACTAAAGAAACATATAACATAACACCAGCAGAGAACCCCAATGAAGCAGCAAGAAACTTTGGGTTAAATTTTTTTGACATAAATGACATTAAACTGCCAATACCAGTTGCCAAACCCGCAAAAAGTGTTAAGCCCAGTGCAAATAGTATATTTTCTGTTTCCATTATAGCGAAATTGATGTTAATTTGGTATTCTATAACTTAGTCCAAAACTAATGAAATTGTCGAATGCATTATCGTTAAGTCCTAAACCTCCGGAAATATCCAGTTGAAAATTGGATAATACAAGATAAGTAAGTCCAGCATCTACTATATGTTCCGATGTCCCATCTTCCGAAATTAAACCAAAACTTTCCGCAAACATGCCAATTTTTTCAGTCAATCCGACACCCATAACAATTGAATAAAAGTATCCTGGAACTGCTGTATTACCATCCCATTGAGCACCAATATTGTAACCCAGAGATGCTCTTTCCGAAAGAGTATTCGCAAAAGAGAGCCTAATGTTTGCAGATGTATTTTCAGGCTTAAAATCATCACTTGCTGTAAAAGGAAAAACTAAGGCTCCCAGAAAAGCTATTTCTGGTTTCCATCCGTCCTCTTCTGCAATTTTAACTTTAAAACCTGTATAAACAGGACTCAAGCCAGACAATTTATTTACGGTATCGGTATTTTTTATTGAAATTTCATCTCCCAAATACTCTATCCCCAATCGTAATTCAAGATTTTTGAGCAAACCAAAGCGCAAAAGAGTAGTATTATATGCAAATGACCTTTGTTTAGTAAGTTCGGTTTCCTTATTTGAGAATACAAATCCAGTTTCAATTTGCAATGATCTTAATGGCACAATTGATGCTGATTCTGTTTGGTCAGGCCTGTCGGTTATTAATTTAGGATTTTTATCCTGAGCTAATATTGGCAAATAAAAGGCAACAAAAAGAAATAATAGAATTATTCTCATATCAGATTAATTATTGAAAAAATTTAAATGCAAAAATACAACCTTAAACTAAACTTTGTGAATTTAAGTTGGGTTAAAATTTTTATACTATTCGATTGTAATTATCACTTATTAATTATCACTTAATTCTCTATTTATCAATGTTATAATTGATTTACACATATATTTCATTTCCTCAAGTTGTGAATTCATTACAGAGAACTCATAAACAGCCATAACAAAACCATTTTTATGCTTTAAATTTTTTAAGATGCTTTCATAATCCCCCCTATTCAACTGAACATCCTCTCCTGCTTGCCCATTGGAAACCTGATATGTAAAATTTTTAATAAGGTCGTTCATATCAATCATATCATAGGCTGGTTCATATAGCAACAACTCTGTGTCGTACCGGAAATGTGCTTCTTCGTTTTTAAGTTTTTTATAGAGCGCCTGTAAATTTAGAAGCCCATTTTTTATGGAGTCGTTAGAAATAAGTGCCAGATTACCAGAGTTTACAAGTTCCTGATATGTATTATCATGCTGTGTAAATTTATGCCAAATATAAACGTTTGAGGCATGATAATTCAGGTCATTTAAATTAGTTAGGGGCTTACCCTCATAATACTCCAGAACCTTATTTGCCGACTCAATGCTTGATGTTCTTGTATCTAAATACTGATTTATTTCAACAATATTTAGGTTGAGGTCTGTTTTTAAATTATTAAGGTATTTTATTTCGAGATTTCTGAGTTTTCTGGCTTCATTAGAATTATTTATTTGTAGAGCAATTAATATTCCAATAACAACAAGTACAATTTCTCCTAAAGCATATAATAGATATTTACTAAATTTATTTTCAGACAAAAGTTTTTGTCGTATTTTTCTAAAGAACTTTATCATCAATTTTGATTAAATTATCTTTTATAGTCGGTAACCTATCCCAAAACCCCAACTTATGGCAGTATGAGAATCCTTTTTTATATCGTATAATATTTCAGGCGATAATTCCCAGTTTTTCCCAAAAGGAATACTATACTCCAGTCCAAGCCTACATACCCAAAGATTTTTCGACTTCTCAAATTCATATCCGGCACCAGCAACAATTGCAAACTTGTCATAGAACTCATATCCAAAAGTAACAATACTTAAAAAAGCATTATCTCTAACTTTTTGCTCGCCCTCATGATTTTTAAGAGTATAATTTAAAAATTCAATCTCATTTGTCCATTTTACGAAAAATTTATGGTTGAAATTGTATTGTATCTCTATTCCATCTGTTGGTATTAACTGTGCGCTTTCACTTTCTTCATGTATATAATAAGAAGGAATATAGGTCTGAGCAAAAGCAAATGATATCTTAAACTTTCTGAATTCATCATGATGTTCCTTAGCTAAACTTGTATGATCCTGTGCAACTCCAATTAGCGGAAATACTATTATTAGCATAAAAAAAAAGTTTTTCATTACTCTGTATTATTAATTAAACTTTGGTTTTTTTAATGTTACTTAATATTGTCAATATAATTAGCAGATAAGTATAGGGTTTAACTTAATTATCGAATTCTAAAAGTAAAAACCCGGATAAATATAATGATAATAACAAGTGGTGCAAATGTGTTATAAATCATATTTAAAATACGAGTTTATTCATTTTAAACACTCTTATATCTGACTAACAAAGTCATTTCCGATTTCTAATAAAACCAGAAGATAATTAATGACATAGGCTATTTTTTATTTCTAATAAGTTTTATTATTCTATTGTATATTATTTCCGACAAACTCCAGTTATATCCTTCAAAATCAACTGTATTTGTATATTGAATAACAACAGCATCTATATCTTTATGGTACTTAGCTATTGTTTGATAACCTGGTATTAAACCTGTATGCTCAAATTTATAGATAGAAGAATAAATTTGTTGTTCCTTTTTATCAATAAATACCGAGCCATCGTTTAATGCTCTTATAAATTTCCCCAAATCCCTGGCTGTAGCCAGCATTGATCCCACATCATTGGTTTTTAAATCCTTATCATATCCCACATAATATCCACTCATAACATCATCAATATACACATCTTGCATAGATTCATAAGTCTGATTTAATTTGAGTGGCTCTAAAATTTCTTCTTTTATAAAAACAAATGAATTATATCCAAGCACCCTATCAATTATTTTTCCGAGTATTAAATAGTTAGTATTGCTATACTCATAATCACTGTCAGGTTTGAACTTCGCAGGAAGATCGAGAACTAAGGCCAGATTTTCATCGTCATTTTTTTCAGGACTTAACCAATAATTTTTTGTATCAGTATAATTTGGGATTCCACTTCTATGTTTAACTAAC
>PKTD01000162.1 GCA_002869315.1 Marinilabiliales bacterium
CTAATACAGATTCTGATTTATCGAGGTCTAAATCAATTTTTTCTGTACATGAAGATAGCACTGAGAGAAGTATAAGTGATATATATGATATTTTAATTATATTTTTCATGATCTAGAATTTGAAGTTATAGGTAAATGATGGAATTATGCCGAAAAGATAAGTCATCTCCGCATAGGTTATATTGGGATCCTGTGGATCCGACTGGAAGTTAATTACCCATGCATTTTTACGATTATATGCATTATAGATGGAAAAATTAAATTCGCTATGCCATTTTTTATTTGGTTTAATTTTTTCTCGCCATGTTACTGATAAATCCAATCGGTGATAATCGGGCATGCGGTATTCATTTCTTCCTGAATAATATGGAACCACAGTATTTCCATAAACAAACCTGCCTACCGGGAAAGTAACAGGCTGACCTGTTAAATAAACCCAAGTAAGACCAAAACTTAATCTTTCATTTAGATTATAATTTAAAACTACTGATACATCATTTGGACGGTCATATGGAGATAGATATGATTCTCCATTATTTATTCCATCAATTTTTCTGTAAGTTTTCGAATAAGTATAACTAATCCATCCACTTAATTTTCCTGAATTTTTTCTTAAAAGAAATTCTAGCCCATAACCATTTGAACTTCCAGTAAGTATTTCTCCTTCAATATATTTATTAAGAAGTAATTCAGCATGATCTCTGAAATCAATTGCGTTTTTAATGTCTTTATAATAAACTTCTACAGAGGCTTCATAAGTATGATTTTCAAAATTCCTGAAATATGCTAAAGCAAATTGGTCAGAATATTGTGGCTTAACATTCGGACTAGATGAGAACCAAATACTTAATGGAGATCCTGCAGTTGAATTCTGAGCTTGCTGTAAATATTGATAATTACGTGAATAACTTGCTTTAATGGAGGATACTTCATTTAGTTGATAAACTGCACCCAGTCGTGGTTCCAGGCCAAAATAAGTGTTGTAGAAATCACCTTTGGAATAAATTGTCGAATCGTAAGCAAGTCCATCATCATCATAATCAAAAACGGTATTAGGGCCAGCATTATTGAATACTGAAAGCCTTAAACCATATTTCAAACTAAACACAGAACCAAACTTTTGAACATTGCTTATATATACTCCACTTTCGAGTGCGTAATTATGTGGTAATCCGTATTCGGTAATAAAAGATTCACTTCCAGTACCCCGAATTTTTCCAGGGAAAAAGTCGTGGTAAATACTTGAAAAAACAAAGTTAATTGTGTTGTTGCTATTTAAATACCAATTAAAATCACCCTTCAGATTATAATCTGTTAACTGTGATAACCAGTCGAAGCCATTTTCGTTGGAAACACCCAAATTATAACTGAAATCACTTGCAATAAATGTGAAATTTGAAAATAGTTTGTCGCTGAAGATATGATTCCATCTTACTGTTCCTGTAGTATTTCCCCAGTTCATTCCAAAAACACCATTTTTAAAAACATCTTTTCCGAAGTAACCCGAGAGATAAATATGGTTTTTTTGATTGATACTATAATTTACTTTGGCATTCAGATCATAGAAGTATAAAATATTACTATTAATTTGTTCGTCTGACGAAAGTCGAAGAAACAAATCTGCATAAGATCTTCTGCCGGCAATCATAAATGAACCTTTATCTTCTACCAAGGGGCCTTCAAGTGTTAAACGGCTTGATATAAGGCCAATTCCACCGTTTCCGTGAAACTTCTTTTTGTTGCCATCTTTCATTCTTACATCCACCAATGAGGAAATCCTACCTCCGTATTTTGCAGGAAGATCGCCTTTATAAAGTTCTACGCTTTTAACGGCATCATTGTTAAAGACAGAGAAAAATCCCATTAGGTGACCAGCATTATAAACAGTGGCCTCATCGAGCAATACAAGGTTTTGGTCGGGGCTGCCTCCACGGACGCTGAAGCCGGAACTTCCTTCTGCAGCAAACTTTACTCCTGGTAGCAACTGAAGTGCTTTTATTAAATCAACTTCTCCCATTAAAGCTGGTATTGCCTGAATAGTCTTGCTGTCAATTTTATTTACACTCATCTGGGTTTTAATGATGTTTTCATTTTTTGCCTCAGCAGTAATCTCAACTTCATTCAAACTTTCAACCCCAAGTTTTAAATCTATATTAACTGTCAGGTTTTCGTTTAATTCAATTGTTTTTTCAATTGGAGTATATCCTATAAATGAATAGATAACATGATAGGTTCCTGGTTTTAAACTAATGGAATAATATCCATAATTGTTTGAAGCTGCCCCGGCTTTCAATTCCTCTATGTAGACTGTTGCTCCTGGCAGCAATTCACCATTTTCAGCGTCTTTAATGAACCCACTCAGACTAAAAGTACCTTTGGGTTCTTCTGTAGAGAAGACTGTGATGAATGATAATAATATGATGATTAATAATAGTATTCTTTGCATGCACTTAGAGACAGATAAGATTTTAAATAGTTACAAATTTGATGCGCAAAAATATTCTTATTTATGAAAGTAATTGAAAGTCAGTTAATTTATTATGTTAAAGAAAATTAAATAATCATTTTGAGTTTAATTCTAACTTATAAATGATTGAGGTTCCATCATCATTATCGCTAACGGCTATTAGGTTGTAGTTTCCTTTATGTTGGGAAATGATAGAAATTCCTTCAAGTTTTGTTTTTACAATTTTATCATTCGACTTTAGCATCACGGTTTGTATATCAGCGTTTGATTTTTTGTTGAATTTTAGAACGCCTACATAACTTCCAAGTATCTCTCCATCAGAATAAGCATTATCGGTAGCTTCCAAGGATGCTGTAAATAAAATGCCTTTTTCATTTTCTAATATACATGCCCCGGAGAATCCGCTAAGAGTATTCTTAAATTCTGGAAGTTTGAAATTTTGGATTTTAATTTCAGGAAGGGTGGAATCATCATTTAAAATGTATTTCAAAAAATCTTTTCTCTTAATACTGATGAGCATATTAAGATTATTATTTCCCCTTTGCATAAGGTAAACTGCTCTTTTTCCTATTGCAAAGGCTTCAATATTAATTTCATCATTTGTGGTGAAGTTTGCTACTTTTTGTATCAATTCAAATAACGGCCTAACATTTTTAGACGCAATCAGTTTCTTCTCGCTTAAATCGAAAACATGAAGACTATCTCTGGTGATTTTTTTGGAACCTGATGAGAGAACAGCCAGATAATTCCAGCCGCCTTTTTTATATCTTGCCATCGATTCAAAGTCGCCTTTGATTATTCCAGGAACTCTATTATTTACAGTTGAATCATTTCCACTAAGTGGATATTTTTCGAGTATGATAAAATCCTGATTTAACTTATAAAGAAAAGGAGTATCATCACCAATGATAAAAATATTCCCGTCAATTATTTCCACTCCTGAGGCAGAAGGCAAGTCGAGTAAATGCTTTTGTTTTTTGAGTTTTAACTTAAGATTGTCATTTTGTCCGAAGGTAAACAAAACACTTGATAATGCTATAATAATTAGTAATTGCTTCATAATTAAATTTTGTATTATGCTTATAGTAAGTGTGTTATAAAATAATTAGCGTTTAATATTTCAATTTTATATAAACTCAAAATTAAGGTATTTCTTTTCATTTTATGTAAATTGCAACAAAAATAATAAAGGCATGCTTTTTGGCATTTTAAGTTCTTATTAAATTATTTCAATGAGCAGAGAAAGGAAAAATTTTTTGAACGCATTATTCATTCCACTTTTATTGGTAGTGATGATGTGGGTTATAAAAATAGTGGAAAGCCTTTTTGGTATCGATTTCGGTTTTTTAGGAACCCATCCCTTGTCCCTTAATGGAATACAGGGCATAATTACAATGCCTTTTGTGCATGGTAGCTATAGTCATATTTTTGCCAACACAGTGCCTTTTATAGTATTAGGAACTGCCTTGTTTTATTTTTATAAGGGAATATCTGTAAGGGTATTAATAGGCATTTGGATATTGTCGGGAATATGGACATGGTTTGGTGGGCGTGATTCATGGCATGTGGGAGCAAGCGGAATAATTTATGGTTTATCAGCATTTCTTTTTGTTTCTGGAGTTATAAGAAAAGATACGCGTTTAGCAGCGCTTTCATTGATAGTTGCATTTTTGTATGGTAGTTTGATTTGGGGAATTATCCCTGATTTTTATCCCGAAAAAAATATTAGTTGGGAAGGCCATATGGGAGGTTTTGTAGCAGGAATTATCATGGCTGTGTACTACCGCACATCAGGTCCGCAGCGAAAAAAATATTCCTGGGAACTGGAGGAGGAGTATGAAGACGATGAGGATGAAGACGCCTATTGGAAAAAACCCAATACTAATATCAGTTGATTACTTTTTTCCTAATTTCTGGTAATATTCGGCTTCTTTTTTATAATTCAAACGATCGTAAGTATTTCCAAGCAGGGTAGCATTTTCAGCAATAGGCTCTAATTTATAAAGTTTCTTTCCGTATTTTAATGCCTTTTTATAGTCCAGGGTCACTTCATCAATTACCCTTAATAAATGGGCATATTGTTTTCGGGTTTTGTTTTTAGCATATTTATTCATCTCCTTTTGATAGCGCTTTTCGGCTTTCCAGAAATAATGATTAGTCATCCATTTATAAGCAGGAATATTTTCATTGTCCATGGCAAAAATGGATTTCGCAGTTGCAATGGCTTCTTCTTCCTTATCAAGATTATCGTATACAATTAAAATTTGTTGTAAGTACTCTAATTGAGATTGAGTTTCCTTGCTGAGTTTTGTCCAGTAGTTTAATGCTTTTTCGTATAATTCTATTTCCGTATATACTTCAAAAAGCCTTAAGTTCACATAGTTTATTTCAGCGCCTTGAGGATATCTTTTGTCGTAAATTTCCAGGTTTTCCAGTTCCAGTGAGAGATTGTCTTTTTCTTTGTAAAATTCAGCAAGGGCTAAATATGTTTTATCTGTGCTCATATTACCCCAAGCAGCCTCCTTAAGATACTTTTCTGCTTTTTCATTTTGATTTAGTTTCATGGCAGCAATGCCTGCTTCGGTATAAACCGGGCATTCTTTTTTATTATCCTTTTGCTCATAAGTGTTAATAATTCCCTCCCATAAACTCAAGGCTTTATTGTAATCGCCTGAAATAAACGCTGTTTGAGCAGTTTGTCTGGTTTGAGCTAATTTTTTTCCGCTGTCGCATGAATAGGCAACGAACAATAAACTTATGGACAATACAATAAAAAAATTTTTCATGAATAAGCGATTTAATATGAGCCGGCAAAACTAAGCATAAATCGCAATAAATGCCATGAGCAAAAAGCCAAATGTTAGAAATCCAAATTTTTGATATCGGAATTTACCGTTTTCAAAAACATCATCAATAATTTCTAGTATTGCTATATAAATAAATGTACCTGCTGCCAATGAGTCGAATATAGCTTCGAACCAGATGGATATTCTGCTGCTTTCAATATTGTTGAGCACTGTTCCTATAATTATTCCCAGGGGTGTCATTATGGAAAAGAAAATTATTGTTTTGATAATCAGGGATTTATTAATTTTAGAGTTAACTAAATTTACTCCAAGAGCAAAAGAAGCAGAGCCTTTGTGGGCAATGATGGCTATGAAAATAACTAATCCTGAAATTATTGTAGACTCTAACCCCAGCGACATGCCTGCAATTATACTGTGTATTGCTAATACAAGAAACAATATAAAAGGAAAGCCAGTTTTTTCTTTTTCCAGTATTTCAGTACTTTCTTTATTGGCAATTACTCTCTCTAGCGAAAGAATTAATATAAAACCAAGACCTGCAATCATCTCGGCAAAAGGAAAATCAATATTTAGCTTCAATAATTGAAAATTGGAGTTTGCGTCTGGCAGCATATGCATAAATCCTGCTCCCAGAAATACACCTCCTGCGAAGGCATTCCCAAAACTAAGTCCGTTACCACCAACAGTTAGTTTTTTCCCCAAAGGGATAAATCCACCTAAAACTCCCGCAGTAATAATTAAAATTACACTTAATATCTTAAACCAAATTACATCCATAATCCATATTTTATTCATCCAAAGGTAAGTAGAAATTGGATTATAGTATTTGCTTCTTAAAAATGAATAAAAATTATTGCAAAATCGCTGAATAATATTTACAAATCATTTTAAAAGTTATTTTTGCAGAAATTATTTTTTGAATATGGATTTAAGCAAAATATTATCAATTGCCGGTAAACCGGGATTATTTAAGATGGTTGGAGAATCGAAAAACGGTTTGGTTGTAGAATCACTGACTGATGGTAAGCGTATACCTGCATTTTCACATGAACGAATAAGTTCTTTAAAGGAGATAAGCATTTATACTGATGATGAAGATATGCCTCTGGAAGATGTTTTTAAAAATATATACGACAAAAGTGAAGGCAAGACCGTTGCCAACCCCAAAAAGATGAGTGCCAACGAACTTAAGTCTTTGTTCGCGGAGTTTGTTCCTAATTACGATGAGGATGCTGTTTATACTTCTGATATGAAGAAGGTTATTAATTGGTATAACCAATTGGCAGAAGCAGAATTACTTGACTTCACTGAAGAAGAAACAGAAGAAGAAACAGAAA
>PKTD01000307.1 GCA_002869315.1 Marinilabiliales bacterium
CGGATCAGAAAGTAGTCGAACGGGTGGTGGCGCTCCATTAGGCAGTGGAGTCTTTATTTTACTTAGTCTAGGAGTTGCTTACGGGGCCCGAAAACTATACATAATTAACAAAGAAGAACTTGAAGAATAAGTTAAACTTCAAATGAGATTTTTAATTCAATAATTTCATATTTTTGGTTTGTTTAATAATATCTGCCAATCCAAATTATGAAGAAGTTTTTGTCATTAGTTATTTGTTTCATTCTATTCTTTATTAATATTTCCCAATCACAAGAATACTGGGAGAACCCCAAAATAATCAGTGAAAATAAAATGGATGCACATGTAAATGTGGTTCCTTACAATACCATTGAGCAAGCCCTCAAAGGGGATAAAAGTTTATCTGCTTATTATAAAAGCCTTAATGGAGACTGGAAATTCAAATGGGTAGAAAACCCTGATTTATGTCCTGAAAACTTCTATTCAAACGGTTATAACTCTAGTAATTGGGAAAGCATTCCGGTTCCAGGTAACTGGGAGTTAAATGGCTATGGAACACCTATTTATGTAAATCAGCCCTATGAGTGGACATATAATCCTAAGCCTCCTGAAATCCCACATAAATACAATCCGGTAGGAAATTATATTACATATTTTACTATTCCTGGCAACTGGAAGAATAAAGAGATTATTCTTCATTTCGGAGCTGTTAAATCTGCAATGTATTTATGGATTAATGGAGAAAAAGTCGGTTATTCACAGGGCAGTAAACTACCTGCCGAATTTAATATTACAAAATACCTTAAAAAAGGAAACAACAAACTTGCCCTAAAGGTTTATCGCTGGTCGGATGGTTCATATCTGGAATGTCAGGATTTCTGGCGCATCAGCGGAATAGAACGGGATGTTTATTTATATGCATTAACGGAAACCCATATTTCAGACTTCTGGGCTAAAACCAAACTAAGTGAAAATTATGAAGAGGCAGAAATTAATACTGTTGTTGACATCGCCAATCTGGATAAAAAACTTATTAATAGAACTTTATCTGCTAAGATTTATAATCATCAAGGAGAAATCGTTTCCTCAAAAGATATTAATATTGAACTCCTGCCAAGAACTCAAATAGATTTTGTAATTAAAAACAAAATAGAAAATCCCGACTTATGGTCGGCAGAAAAACCATATTTATACACTCTGGTTCTAGAGTTAAAAAGAAGAAACAAAACCATACATCGTGTTTCACATAAATTAGGCTTAAGAAATATTATTGTGGAGAATGGCCAGTTACTTATTAACGGAAAGGCTGTTTTATTCAAAGGTGTTAACAGACATGAGCATGATGAACTCACAGGGCATGTTGTTTCTCGAAAATCGATGGAAAAGGATATTAAATTGATGAAACAGTTTAATATTAATGCCGTTAGAACTTCACACTACCCTAATGATCCTTATTGGTATGAACTATGTGATAAATATGGCTTATATGTAGTGGATGAAGCAAATATAGAATCACATGGAATGGGTTACCATCCTGATCGAACACTTGGAAATAATCCTGAGTGGGAACTTGCGCATCTAGACCGCATTAAGAGAATGGTGGAAAGAGATAAAAACCACCCTTCAATCATTATGTGGTCCATGGGAAATGAAGCCGGAGATGGTGTTAATTTTGACAAGGCCTCAGAGTGGCTACATAAAACTGACCCCAGTCGGCCAGTTCATTATGAAAGGGCTCTTAAAAGAGAAACCGTTGACGTTTTCTCACCCATGTATGCTGGAATCAGATATATTGAAAACTATGCACAATCAAAACCTTACAGGCCTCTTATTTTATGCGAATATGCGCATTCAATGGGAAATAGTACGGGCAATCTACAGGATTACTGGGATGTGATAGAAAAATATCCGGAGCTACAAGGTGGTTTTATATGGGACTGGGTAGATCAGGGTTTAGTTAAGTTTGATGATGAAGGAAATAAATATTGGGCCTATGGAGGAGATTTTGGACCTGATACTATTCCAAGTGATGGAAACTTCTGCCTAAACGGAATAGTTAATCCCGACCGGTCTCCCCATACAGCAATTTTTGAAGTAAAAAAAGTTTATCAAAATATTGAATTTGATGCAGTTGACATTAATAAACTGAAATTTAAACTCATAAATAAATTTTTCTTTACCAATCTGAATGAATATGAAATAAGATGGGAAATTATAGGAAATGGAAAAACTGTTTCAAAAGGAACTCTGGATAGAATTGATTTGAAACCTCAGGATACTAGCATTTTTCATATAGGTGCCGATGGTTTCAAACGCATGCCCGGAATAGAATACTTTGTAAACTTTGGAATTTATACTTTGAATGAGGAACCTCTTTTGGGCAAAAATTTTGAAATTGCCAAAGAGCAGATAGCATTGGGATTTACTCCATTTGTAAACACAGTAAAGGTTAATCGCCCGGATGATTTGATAATCGACCATAGTAATGGCAAATTAGTTGTTGAGACAGAGAAAATTAAACTTGTTTTTGATACATTATCAGGTTTTATGGAATCGTTTCATTTAAATGGAAAAGAAATTATTAATGATAAAGTAAAACCCAATTTCTGGAGGGCTCCAACCGACAACGACTTTGGTAATGGCATGGACAAAAGGCAGGCAATTTGGAGGACGGATGGGAAGAATGCGGAACTTATATCGTTTGACTGGGAAACAACTGAAAAGTACAAGTTAAAAGTAATTTCCAAATTTTTATTGCCCGAAAGCCGATCGTTTTTAAATATAGAATATGTCATTTGGGGAAATGGTAAAATTGATGTTTCAATGAATTTTAAACCCGGTATTAAAGGCCTGGAAAATTTCCCAAGGTTTGGAATGTATCTGGTTTTGGATAATGCTCACATACTTGAATACTATGGAAGAGGCCCCCATGAAAATTATTCCGACAGAAATACTTCAGCATTTGTTGGTCATTATAAAAGCGAGGTAAATGACCAATATTTTCCCTACATCCGACCACAGGAAAATGGATATAAAACTGACTGCCGTTGGTTGATATTAGGTGATGATAATCAAGGGATATTTTTTACATCTGAAGTTCCATTCGGTTTTTCAGCCCTCAACATATCTGATTATCAACTGGATCAGATTACCAGAAAAAATTACCAGCACACTTTAGATATCAAGCCTGAGAGCAATACATTTCTTCATTTGGATATGGCTCAGATGGGAGTTGGCGGTGACAACAGTTGGGGTGCACGACCTCATGAACAATATAGAATTCCCGTAAAGGAATATGAATTTAGCTTTAGTATTTTACCCTGGGAAAGGGATGTAAATCCATTTAGTTTATGGTTAAAGTAAAATCATAAAGCAAAGAAAGCAGATATACCCAATATAATTAGTTAAATAATAACGCTTATTTATAAATCAAAACGTTAAATAACTTAATTATTCTATCTGAATTTTTTGATTAATATTTGAAAAATAATAGTTTACCGCTATTTATTACTAGTAAATCGACTTTATGGATAATTATAACACTAACTTACTAAGCAGAAGTGCAAAATCGTTGAGACCAAAAACTCATCAACAATTTGTATGTCCTGAGTGTGGATATATTGCTTTTAACCATATTGCTTGTCCTATATGTAAGAATAAACTAAAATTAAAGAAGTCGACAAAAAAATCCCTTTAGGCAAATTAACTGATAAGGCTCATTAATTAGTTTAGAACTGAAACCATTGTTACTTCCACACGAGTGCCTAAGGGTTCTCCATTATCATATAAGTCGATTATTTTTATACTATAATCACCAGTATTATTTTCATTAAGCAAATCCAGTCTTTCTTGAGTAATTTTTATTCCTTTAGATTCCTTTTTAAGCTTTCTTTTTTCATTTTGGGCTAATGATTTTTTTCGGCCAATACCATTATCTTCTATAATACATTTGATTGAGTTTTCATTAATTTTTTCAATTTCCAGTATAATTTTGCCCTTCACTTTCAATGGCTGAATACCATGTTTTATTGAGTTTTCGATTAGAGGCTGCAATAACATCGGGGGTATTAAAATGGAATTAGGATCAATATTCTTACTTAATTTAACTTCATATTCGAACATATCATCAAAACGCATTTTTTCCAGATCAACATAATGCTGCAAATAAGTAAGCACATCACTCAGTCTGACAAATTTCTTATCTACAAATTCCAAAGTCATTCTAATAACTTTTGAGAATGAACTCAAATAACCCAGGGCCTTATCTAACTCATTATCCAGCATATAATTTTGAATGCTATTTATGGAATTAAATAAGAAATGTGGGTTCATCTGGGCTTGTAATGCCTTTATTTCAAGTTCAGAAATTTGTTGCATTATTTTTCTTTTTTCCTCTTCTGCCCTTTTTAGCCAGTTTATCCTGATTTTATAGGCCACAAATACTAATAAAATTAAACTAATCAGAGCGACCGTATAAAACCACGTTTGCTTGTACCATGGTGTCAATATTTCAAATGAAAATTCAGCAACATTTGAGTGTAATCCGGAAACTTTATTTTTGCTTTTTACTAAAAACTTATATTTTCCATAATTTAAAAACGGATAAACAACATTCTTTTTATCTGTGGGCCCAACCCAATCTTTATCAATACCGTCGAGTTTATAATAATATTGATCTGATTCAGGATTTATAAAGTTGAGAGTATGAAAATAAATACTCAGATGATTTTCCTCCGGGCTTAAAAGCAAATCATCTATGGGCAAGCCAGACCAATTATCGATATTCGTATATTCTCTCCAATTAACTTTTTTATTAAAAATTTCAACTTCTTTTATTACAGTTGTAAGAGGGCTTAACTTACATGATGAAAAGAGTTTGGTGTTAATTTTCACCAACCCATTATTAGTGGCAAGCCAAATATTACCGATAGTGTCAACAGCAGAGGCATTAACTATTTTCACATCATATCCTTCTGTGGTTGAAAAGTAACGGTAGTTGATTATTTTTTTCTTTATCTCGGCAATATTGAAAACCCTAAGCCCATCAGAATAACCGGCAAATAATAAATCATTGGAAATATTCATCCATATTATGGAGTTCTTTAATCCTGGCAGTATAATTTCATAAATTTTGGTTCTTCTAATAGTATCAAATAACTCGATACGGCCATCACTACCTCCTACATAGGCAAAGCCATCTTCATCAAAACAAATATCCTTTACATTTTTATTGATTGTTGAATCCCTTTTTGTGAGGTTAATGAATTCTCCATCCTTATAAAGAAAAAAACCGGAAATTCTACTGGAAGCCCATACTTCATTTTTATGGGATCTAATAAACTTTGAAAATATTGGATTTGTGGTATCGGTATATTGTACGAGTTTATTTGAATTCTCGTAATCATCAAACTTCTTTAGAGCACTGGCCCAGGAATCACATTGAAAAAGTGTATCCGAGTTAGTAAATGCAATATCTGCATAAATATAAGGTGCAAAGTAATATGAGTTTTTAATTATTCTTCCAGGAATCTTAAAACTTCCAAAATTTGAACAAGTAAGCCACGCATTATTATTATTATCTAATTCAATATCTATAATATAAGTTCTTCTCTTATGGAAGGCATTTTTCAATCTTTTTATTCTTGTATTCAGATTTATATCTGATACTTTATCTTTTTCAGCCTGAATTCTGAGGTTGAACAAATACTCAATATCTTTTTTTACGAATGATTCACCATTAAATTTAAAAAAGGAACTATCAGAGTAAAACCATGAATTATTTTCATTATCAATTTTAATTCCATTTAGAAACAGATCATTCTCACCAAAATAATCAGATGGATAGTATTCAAAATACTGTGGTGGAATTATATACAATCCCTCGTCGAGGGTGCCGTAGTATAAGTTTTTCTGTTCTTCATCAAATTTCATTGCCCAGCCCAAAACAGAGTTTATATTATAAGCCTGGCTTAATCTAAAAATACTATCCTCGTTAATTTTGAATAATCCTCCGGGAGGAGAAATCCCACCTCCATTCCAGGATGCTGCCCAAATATTTTGAGAATAATCTTTAGCAATCCCAAATACCTGCCCTATACCATCAATTTTATTTAATGTAGTGTCGAAATATTCTGCAATTCCTTTACGGTTCCATCCAAAATATATTCGTCCATTTTCATCCTCAAAAAGAGAACTCACCCCTATATTGTCGGTCAGATTATCCTCAACCCTGTGGATATTTGGTTTGCCCTTGTCAAATTGAATATAATAGTGATTATTTGCAAAATCATAAAAGTAAACAACGCTATCTTTCTCCAGTATTCCGGTTATTATCACATTCTTTTCAAGGTCATTATTTTTAGTATTGAAATTAAAAAAAACGGAATCCTTTAATACAGATATTGATCTATTTGTTCCAATTGCAATGCATTTTGTTTGTGAACAATATTTCACGATTCTAACTGAATTGTCAACCAAGCCATCCTCTTTGGCATAGCTAATAAATTTTTCACCATCAAATTTTGACACTCCTGCCCCAAAACATGCAAACCACATATTACCCTCATTATCCTCATCAATATACCATATCTTATTTCCTGCAAGGCCATTA
>PKTD01000011.1 GCA_002869315.1 Marinilabiliales bacterium
AAATGAGGGATTTTGTAAAAAAACTTGATGATAGTTCTGACATATTGCGTATAGAAAAGATTGCGGAAAGTACTGAAGGCAGAGATATAATTACACTTATTATTGCAAACCCAATGATTAAAAACTATAAGGACGCTATAAATGATAAAAGAGTTATTGTATATATTCAAGCTAATATTCACGCAGGTGAAGTGGAAGGTAAGGAGTCAACTCAAATGCTTGCAAGACATCTCGTAAATAACCCTGAGTCGGAAATACTTAAAAAATGTATTGTACTTATAAATCCTATATTAAATGCTGATGGAAATGAAAAATTCAGTACTAAGAACCGAACAAATCAAAATGGACCAGAAAGTGTTGGCGTAAGACATAACGGGCAACATCTTGATATTAATAGAGATGGAATTAAATTGGAAACGCCAGAGGTTCAGGGAATATTAAAAAATGTATTAAATACCTGGGACCCTGAAGTTTTTGTTGACTGTCATACAACTAATGGTTCCTATCATAAAGAAGCTGTTACATTTACGTGGATGATGAACCCTAATGCTGATAGGGAACTAATAAATTATATGCGCGATAAAATGATGCCACAAGTGCATAATGACTTATTGAATAAATATAATATAGATAATATTTTTTATGGCGAATTTATCGATAGGTTGAATATTGACAAAGGTTGGATCTCTTATGCGAGTGAACCAAGATATTTGGTAAATTATGTTGGAGTTCGTAACAGATTGGCTATACTGAATGAAAACTATGTTTACGCCGATTTTAAATCCAGAGTAAATGGTAGTTATCATTTATTAAGAAGTATTCTTGATTTTGCTGCCAGGAATTCGGCTGAAATAAAAAATAAAATAAAACTGGCTGACCAGCGGACAATTGAAAGAGGTAGAAACAATCTGACAACAGACTCATTCGCAATTAAATATAAGGCCTACCCTACTCCAGAAAAAGTATTTATTAAAGCATATGAGGCTGATACAATACCCGGTGTAAAAGGTTATTGGAGATATAAACAAAGTGACAGGCAAAGAAATATAACAGTTGATTATTATGCTGATTATTACCCTACAAAAAGTATTGGAATTCCTTTTGCATATATTATTGATATAGCTGATAAGAATATTATTGAAAATCTAAAAACACATGGGGTAGAATTTGAGTATCTGGAGAAAGACATTCTACTTGAAGTTGAACAATTTACTTTCTCCAGTATTAAACCATCATCACGATTAAACCAGGGCCATTATAACAACAAAATAGAAGGTGAATTTGAAATTGTAGATAAGGAGTTCAAAAAAGGTAGTATACTTGTTAAAACTGCTCAGCCACTAGGCTGGTTAGTTTCTTATTTATTAGAGCCACAAACAAATGATGGACTTCTTTACTGGAATTATTTTGATAAATATCTGGCTCCACAATGGGGAGGACGATATTACCCATATCCTGTTTATCGACTTATGGAAATAAAAGACTTATAAAATCTTAATAGGCTCTTTCCTTATTTCCTTCAATATAATTTATAAACGACTGGTTAACAACTCTGTTGCCACCAGGTGTGGGATAGTTCCCAGTAAAATACCAATCACCTTTATGATCTGGAATTGCTGAATGTAAATCTTCAATGGTTTGATAAATTACAGTAACTTCAGACTTAATACCCCTTGCAGTTACTAACTCAGCAATTTTTTTAGATATCTGGTCAGCAGTAAAAGGTTTATAAATCAATTTAACATAATTGATAATTTCTTCCTTAGGGAGATTTTGCTGAGCCTTGCATTTTGCATAAACACTATTAATTACTTCTTCCTGACGAGTATCTTTTAATAATTCAATTGCTGCTCTAAATGCAATAAAATCTCCCAGACGAGCCATGTCTATTCCGTAGCAATCAGGATACCTTATTTGGGGTGCTGAAGAAACTATTATTATGCGTTTTGGTTCCAGCCTGTCTAATATCCTGATAATACTTTCTTTTAGTGTAGTACCTCTAACTATTGAATCATCCAACACAACCAAAGTATCCTTTTCTCTTCTAACTACACCATAAGTAACATCATAAACGTGAGCTACAAGGTTATCTCGTTGATTATCAGCAGTAATAAAGGTTCTCAATTTAGCATCCTTAACGGCTATAGATTCTACTCTGGGACGGATACTTAACATCTTTTTAAGATCGTCCTCCTGTATACTATCACCTTTACTTCTTAACTTTTCGCCAATGGATTGTGAGCAATATGAGTTCATTTTATCTACAAGTCCCTGAAAAGCAACAGAAGCAGTATTAGGAATATAGGAAAATACTGTATTTTCCATATCGTAATTGAGTTCATTTAATATTCTTGGACCTAATAAATATCCTAATCTCTTACGCTCAGCATAAATATCTTTATCAGTTCCACGTGAGAAATAAATCCTTTCAAAAGAACAGGGTTTAACAGGCTTAGGATCACAAAATCTATCTATATTTACCTTACCCGACTTTTTTATTATAAGAGCATTCCCAGGTTCCAACTCCTTTATATCTTCTACTTTTAAGTTTAGAGCAGTTTGTATTACAGGTCTCTCCGAGGCGGCTACAATAATTTCATCGTCCATATAATAAAAAGCAGGTCGTATACCTGATGGATCACGCATCACAAAAGAATCACCATGACCCAGCAGTCCTCCAATTACATAACCACCATCCCAACGCTTGGCCGATTCTTTTAATATTTTTAAAATATCTATCTGCTTACTTATAAGTTCTGTTGTCTGAATTTTTGAATATCCTTCTTCCTTAAACTTGCGGTATAATATTTCATTCTCCTCATCAAGGAAATGGCCAATTTTCTCCATTATAGTAACAGTGTCAGAAGTTTCAACCGGATATTGACCCAACTCAACCAGTGTCTCAAACAATTCGTCATTATTGGTCATATTAAAGTTACCTGCAAGAACAAGACTTCTTGTTTTCCAATTGTTTTTTCTAGTCATCGGATGCAGGTTCTTCAAACCATTTCCACCGAAAGTTCCATACCTAAGATGACCTAAAAATAACTCACCTGTGAAGTCTAAATTATTTTTCAGCCAGTTCACATCATTTAATCGGTTAGGATTTTCCAATCTCACATCATTAAACTTACTATAAACCTTATTAAAAAGATCTTTAATAGGTCCCTCACTGTTAGATCTTTGCCTATTTATATACTTTTGGCCTGGAGGTAAATCAAATTTAACTTCTGCTATTCCTACTCCATCCTGACCTCTGTTATGCTGCTTTTGCAATAACAAATGAAGTTTCTGAAGTCCGTAAATTGAAGTTCCGTATTTACCTAAATAATACTCGAGAGGTTTTAAAAGCCTTACTAAGGCAATACCACATTCATGTTTAATTTGGTCGCTCATTGGTATTGAGGAATGATTATTTTTGTAATTGAAATAATTGCAAAATTAACTAAAAAGATCATGCGAATACGACTTGCCACTGAAGATGATAAATATATCATAGCAAAGTTTCAGGTAAAGATGGCCAAAGAAACCGAAAACATTGACCTGGATCCTGAAATTGTAGAAAATGGGGTAATGTCAGTTTTTCAGGATTCACATAAAGGAAAATATATGGTAGCCGAGGCGGGCGAAGATGTAATAGCTTCTTTACTATTAACATATGAGTGGAGCGATTGGAGAAATTCTATGGTGTTATGGATACAATCGGTATATGTATTACCCGATTACAGAGGGAAAGGAGTTTTTAGAATGCTTTACAACTATGTAAAAGAAATAGCCACAGAAGACAAAAGTGTTAGTGGTATCCGATTATATGTAGATAAAACAAATACAAATGCCATGAAAGTTTATTCTGCTATTGGAATGAATGGAGAGCATTATAATGTATTTGAATGGATGAAGTAAATTGCAAGGCTTTGCCTTTTTAGTACTATAACGATAAAATAAAAACCAATATACAATGATAAAAATTTCAACAATAATTGCAATAATCTGTTTACCATTCTTTACAATTGGTCAAACAGCCGACAAATCTGATTGGGCAGGTGGTTACCCTGAAGGATGTACTTCCATTACAGTTGGTAAAGCGGCCTCTTTTGATGGATCAGTAATGACCTCCCACACTGATGACAGCCATAGAACACGTTCATGGATTGATATAGTTCCTGCAAAAAAACATAATGCGGATGCTACAGTAAAAATGTATAAAAGAGTTAAAAACGATAGCCTTGCTATGCCTGCCTACGGTCATCAATACATTGGTGAAATTCCTCAGATAGCAGAAACTTACGGTTATATAAATACCGCATATCCAAGCCTTAACACCAAACAACTTGGTATAGGCGAATCTACTTTTGGAGGAAGGGAAGAACTACAAAGCGACAATGGTTTAATCGACTGCCAAAGGTTGTGTCTCTTAATGCTTGAAAGAGAAACTACTGCAAGAGGAGCCATAAAGCTTGCAGGTGAACTACTCAATGAATATGGCTGGAATGATAATGGTGAAGTCCTTACTATTGCTGATAAACATGAAGTATGGCATCTTGAAATTGTAGGCCCTGGAAAAGGAAAAAAGGGTGCTGTTTGGGTTGCTCAAAGAGTGCCTGATGATCATGTTGCCGTTAATGCCAATGCAAGTACCATAAAAGAAATTGACCTTGATAATCCTGATTATTTTATGGCGTCAGAGAATATCTATTCCGTTGCAAAGGAACACGGCTGGTGGAATGAAAATGAACCATTCCGCTTTTGTTATGCTTATGCACCACATAGTCGCACTTCAATGGCTTCGCGCCGTCGCGAATGGAGAGTATTTGATTTATTAGCGCCTTCATTGAAACTTGATCCCAATCAGGAAAATTATCCTTTTTCAGTGAAACCAGACACATTGGTAACTATGCAAAAAATCATCAGTGTTTTTAAAGATTACTATCAGGGCACTCCATATGATATGAGATATAATCAAGTTTCCACTGATAAAGATGGAAAGACAATTTTATCACCACTGGCAAATCCTCACCAACCCTACGATGCCAACGATTTATGGCACACAAACGGAGGCTGGAACCGCTTAGGAGAGAGAACAATAGCCCGCTGGTATACTATGTATGCAACAATAATTCAGTTACGAGATTGGTTACCCGATGAAATTGGTGGAATAGAGTGGCTTGCAATGGACAATGTGGCCTCTTCAATTTATGTTCCCATTTATGGAAGTGTTACCGATCTTCCAATAGAGTATAAAACTCCGGGAAGAGTAAATGGCTACACTATGGAATCAGCGTGGTGGATATTTAACCGCCTAGGAACTCTTGCAGCACAGCGCTGGGGAGATATGCATAAAGATTTGGATGCAAAATGGATTCCAATGCAGGATAAGTTCATAAATGAAATTCCCGAAATTGATAAAAAGGCAATGCAACTTTTTCAAAAGAAGCCAAAAAAAGCCATTGAATATCTTACGGAATATTCCAATAAGCAAGGCAGCATGGTAATGAAAGATGCCATCGAACTAGGTAATTATCTTTGGACAAAATACGATGAGAAGTTCTAGGAAATTTTAATAATAAAGAACTAAAAGCAAAAAAGCGTCGCTGAAATTTCAGCGACGCTTTTTCATGTTATAAAAACATAAAAACTCAATTACTTTATCTCTCTGATAATGAGTTTAGTAATCTCGTTATATACCGATATCCTAAAATCTAAAATAATTATGCGATACCGATATAAACCATTTCTATTAACAAAGTATCTTCATCTTTGTAATACTAATGGTATTTATATCCCCTCAGATATAATTCTTAACATACTTTTGCTGCGAAGAATTCTCTGTTCATCCTGGCGATATTTGCTACTGAAATATCTTTAGGACATTCTGCTTCGCAGGCATAAGTATTTGTACAGTTACCAAAACCAAAATCATCCATTTTGGCAACCATTTTTTCAACTCTTTCTTTAGCTTCTGCTCTACCTTGAGGCAAGAGCGCAAACTGTGATACTTTAGCCGATACAAAAAGCATTGCTGAAGCATTTTTACAGGCTGCCACACATGCACCGCACCCAATACATGCTGCGGCATCCATTGCCAGATCCGCATTTTTCTTTTTTATTGGTATAGCATTGGCATCAGGAACACCACCGGTATTTATAGATACATAACCTCCTGCCTGAATAATTTCATCAAAAGAAGACCGGTCAACCATTAAATCTTTTATGATAGGGAATGGTTTTGCTCTCCATGGCTCAATGGTTATAGTATCACCGTCCTTGAATTTACGCATATGCAATTGGCAGGTTGTAATCGAATCATCAGGGCCATGAGGGCGACCATTGATAAATAAACTACACATACCACAAATACCTTCGCGACAGTCGTGATCGAATGCAACAGGCTCTTCACCTTGTGAAACTAATTGTTCATTAAGCACATCCATCATCTCTAAAAATGATGAATCCTTTAATATATTTTGAATAGGGTAAACTTTGAATTCGCCCTTGGCGTCAGGACCTGACTGCCTCCATATTTTTAATTTTAAATCC
>PKTD01000144.1:0-6525 GCA_002869315.1 Marinilabiliales bacterium
GCAGATGATTTTGCCAAAAAGCATGGGTATGGAGAGCATTTAATCAACTCCCTGAAGAAACTATCTGTAAATAATTTAAGCAACTTAACCCCACATAAGCTATACGTATTCTTTCACTACTCACATCCTACTCTACTTCAAAGGAGCAAAGCAATTGAAAAATAGGATTAATACTTATTATATTTAAAGTGAAATATTGTTGGAATAGTTTTAATGATAATTTTTAGATCACTCCATGGACTCGAGACAAGTGAATACCTATTATCAAGGCGTATTCTTTCTTCAGCATGACTGAAACCTAGTTTACTTATTTGCCATAAACCAGTTATCCCTGCCGGAGCAAGAAATCTGTATGCCCACTCATCGGTGGTTAGTTTTTCAGCTTCATAAATGGGTAATGGTCGATTTCCAACTATAGACATATCACCTTTTAATACATTAAAAAACTGTGGCAATTCATCTAGGTTTGTTGATCTTATTAATCTGCCAACTTTTGTTACTCTTGGGTCGTTTTTAACTTTAAAGAATGTATTATTAAGCAAAAACTCTCTTTTCTTTTTTAAGTAAAGGTTTTCACAAATTTCAATCCCATCAATATATAATAATGGAGAACAAGTTCCATCTACTTTTTCACAGTCAGGGCATTTTTCTATATTTTTAAATAAATCCTTTTCAGTTTTGTAACTTATTAGATATTCATTCATAGCCGAAAGGTGTGCTCTTTCTTCTTCTGCCCCAAGGCGCATGGATCTGAATTTATAGAAATCGAATATATCATACCCTGTGCCAATACGCTTGCTTACATAGAATATCGGGCCTTTACTTTCAAGTTTAATTAATACTGCAATTAAAATTATGATGGGTGAGAAGAATAGAAGTGCTAAAACTGAGAAAAAAATATCGAAAATCCTCTTGCCTTTTTTTATTCTGAACTCCTCAAATGACTCAGTTCCGTGTTTAAATTTTTCTCCCACCTTGGTAGTTTAGTTTTTATTAGAAATTATCAAATCAGTTTCAAATCCTGCAACTTCAAGTGTGTTTTTATTTCGCGAGACAAATGTAAGGATTTCTTCTATCGAAATTGAATAAGTTACACCATAATTTATAAACTGCTTATTTCTTGCTACTGCATAATTGTAAAATTGGAAATCAGCCCTTGTAATATCAAAATCATTGTTGAGCGGCTCAAAGTATTCTAAACTTTGTGAAGCTGCAGAACTGGCCATTCCTAACCATAGAAAATCATCACTTCCTTCTTGAAGACCAAAAACGGGACTCCCGCTAATACCTTTATTAAATAGTGCATTACTTATAAATCTAATATTTTTGGATTTATCCAAACTGACTATACCATCTGTAAGCATTAATTTTCCTAATGGGTAGCCAAGTACGAATATTTCTGACCCCCAATTCAACTTATTAACATCTCCTGCTTCAAGTGGAAAAACTTTAGGAGTTTCACCTTCACCCAAAAGAGATTTTTTTAGGAAAGCCAAGTCCATCTTTTCATCGGTGACTATAATACCATATTCATCTCGCAAGGGCCTACCCGACTCATAAATATTTTGTTCCTGCATTATTGAAACAGACTTTACGAGAGTTTCATTCAGATCGAAATAAGTATAAATGGTATCCGGGAAGCTAACTACATGAGCGCATGTAAGTAATCCACAAAAGTCTTCATCAACATATAAAACTATTGCAGTACCACTCATTGATTCAGATCTGATATCTGAAAAAACACTTATGGAATCAATTTTTGAATAATCGATATCATCTTTTAGAATATTATCATTTTCACCAAAATACCAAGTTTTATAAAATCCTAATACATCAATTTTCAATATAGATGGCATTATTTCATTTACAGTTTCCGATAATTTGTGCTCATTCTTTTTATTTGCAGATTGATTTTCACTTATTTCAACGGATGTACCACAGGCCAAAATAAAAATCATCATTACTAATAAAACAATATTCACAGAAAACCATTTCATATTCAAATGTAATAATTCTTATCTATTTAACAGAATTTAATTATTAAGAATAACATAAAATAAATCACTCTTTTATTTTTATTACTTTTGCCGTCTGTTTATTATTAAATTATTTTATTACAGTAATTTACAGGATTTGTATAACCAACCATCATTTTTTAAAGATGGTATCAATAAAACATTTAATATGAAGATTGAAAAGAATAAAGTGGTAACACTTACTTACACATTAAAAGCTGATAATGCTGATGGAGCAGTCATTCAGGAGGTAAAAGAAGATAAACCATTTGTACATTTATTTGGAGTTGGCACTCTACTTCCAGCCTTTGAAAATAATTTGGCAGGTCTTGAAGTAGGTGATGAGTTTGGCTTCGAACTTGCTTCCAAAGATGCATATGGCGAGAATTCTGAAAAAGATATAGTAAAACTTGAATTGAGCATTTTTATGAATAATGGAGAGTTGGATAAAGAACTTGTTCAGGTGGGTAAATACATTCCGATGCAAAATAATGATGGACATGTTATAGAAGGTAAAGTTCTATCAATTGAAGATGATGGTATCGTTATGGATTTTAATCATCCATTATCAGGACAAGATTTGTATTTCTCAGGAAAAATTCTGGAGGTTAGAGATGCATTGGATGAAGAACTTTCTCATGGCCATGTTCATGGACCAGGTGGTCACGATCATTAATAAACAATAAGGGATTATATTCCTTTTGACAATAAAAATATAGTGGGCTTCTTATCGAGGTCCACTTTTTCTTTTTTCCATTGAGAGATTGACAATGTTCTAATATACTGACTATCAAGACTTATATTAGATGCAATGCAGAGGTAAGTGTTACTATTACAATGCTTTAATATACTTGAAAATAAAGAAGAATTTCTATAAGGTGTTTCAATAAATATTTGTGTTTGTTTGTCTATAGAGCATAATGATTCAAGTTTTTGCAAACTCTTTACCCTAAGATTTTTTTCAACTGGCAGATAGCCATGAAAACTAAAATTCTGTCCATTAAAACCCGATGCCATTAATGATAGAATTATGGAGTTTGGTCCCACTAAAGGAAATACCTTAACGGACTTTTCATGAGCTTGCTTTACAATTACAGAACCAGGATCAGCAATGCAAGGTGTTCCGGCCTCTGATAATAAACCTATTGATTCCCCAAGTTTTATACTGTCGAGGTAATGTGAAACCTTAGAATAATCTGTATGCTTATTTAGTTCAAGAAAAGTCATATTATCGATTTCCACAGGGTGTTTGATTTTCTTCAAAAACCTTCTGGCTGTGCGCACTTGCTCAACAATAAATATTTTAATTTTATGGGTTACAATAATATTATAATTGGGTAATACTTTGTCAGCAGTGTTAAAGTCCCCCAGAGTTGTTGGTATTAAATAGAGACCAGTTTCCATTTCCATATAATTGTAAATCTACAAATGATTAAAATTTCAAAAAGGCAGTTTACTAAGATCCACATTACCACCTGATATTATAATTCCTACATTTTTATTTTTCACATCAACTTTCCCTTCTATAATAGCTGCAAGCGGAACTGCCGATGATGGCTCTACGATTATCTTCATCCTTTCAAAAATAATTTTCATTGCCTCAATAATTGAATCTTCTCTTACGGTAACTATATCATTTACATATTTCTGTATTATATCGAAATTCTTATCCCCCAGAGAAGTCAGCAAGCCATCTGCAATAGTATTAGGGTTTTTACTAGGGACAATTTCTCCTTTCCTAAAAGATTTGTAGGCATCATCAGCACCAAGAGGTTCACATGCAATAACTTTTGAATTTGGACTAAAATAGTTTTTACTAAGAGCTGTTCCGCTTAGAAGTCCACCACCACCCACAGGGCAAAGTATTAAATCTAAATTTACATTTACATCCTCTATAAGTTCTTTGTTTGCAGTAGCTTGAGCGGCGATTATATCATAATTATTGTAAGGGTGTATTTCATATGCCTTTGTCTTTTCAATAAGGTCTTTCAAACTTGACTCGCGCGCCTCCAAAGTTGGTTTACAAAAAGTTATTTCACCTCCATATTCTTTCACAGCCTCAACTTTTACCTTTGGAGCATTTTCAGGCATAACTATATATGAAGGTATACCTCTACTTGCTGCAGCTCTTGCCAGCGCCTGTGCATGATTACCTGAAGAATGTGTACATACACCGTTTACAGCTTGTTCTTTACTTAAACTATAAACAACATTTACTGCTCCACGGGATTTGAAAGCACCCGCCTTTTGAAAATTTTCACATTTGAAAAATAAAGAAGAACCAAATATTGAATTTAAAGTTCCTGAACTTAGAATGGGAGTTCTGTTAATTAACTTTTTTATTCTGTCATGAGCAGAATAAATATCGTCAATGGTGGGTATAGTATTTAGCACTTTATACTAATAATGATTTTTTCACTTCTTCAACAAGTACATCAGTTGCTTTATCTAATTTTTTAAAGATAACATGGCAATTTTCGATTCCTGTATGAAACGGATCAGCGAGAGTTTTGTTTTTTCCTGGCTCAAGTAAATTCAAAATATAATCTACTTTTTTCAAATCTTCATCTGATCTGGCAAGTTCCTTAATATCTCTTATATTCTGAGTATCCATACCATATATTTTATCAAAACGGTCAAAATCAGCCTTTACAAACAAACGCGATTTACCTGTTAATTCAAGCCCATAGTATTTTGCAGTTCTAATTGCCTTTTCATCTGGTGACTTATTAATATGATATGGTTCAAACCCTGCCGAATCAACTTCAAACTCTATTCCATTTTCGCTATACTTCTTCTTTAGTAAGGCTTCTGCAATTGGAGAA
This sequence comes from Marinilabiliales bacterium, assembly GCA_002869315.1. Lineage (GTDB taxonomy): Bacteria > Bacteroidota > Bacteroidia > Bacteroidales > F082 > BM524. The sequence continues at coordinate 4,841 of PKTD01000144.1, forward strand.
CGACAGACATTACCAAGACATACAAATAGTACATTCATAATATAATAATTTAAATTGGTGTCCTAATATACGAAAAAAAAGCGAAAAAAGTGCTTAATAAATCTTAAAAATTAAATTTTTAATTTTTTATTAATCTCCTCTACATAAACTCTGAACTGCTTATCGGTTTCAACAAGATTATTAACTGTGCGACAAGCGTGGAGTACAGTTGCATGATCTTTATTACCGCAATGCAACCCTATAGTGGCAAGTGAATTTTTAGTATGTTTTTTAGAAAAGAACATAGCCAATTGTCTGGCTTGGACTATTTCACGTTTTCTGGTTTTTGAATTGATAGCCTCTATTGGCATATCAAAATAATCACAAACAACTTTTTGTATATAATCGATTGAAATTTCACGAGTTGTATTCTTCACAAACTTGTCAATCATCCTCTTTGCCAATTCCAGATCGATTGTTTTCTTATTTAATGTTGACTGAGCAAGTATAGATACCAATGCACCTTCCATCTCACGTATATTAGTTGTAATACTATAAGCGAGATATTCAATTACATCATAGGGCATATCAATACCGTCTTTGTACAATTTATTTTGAAGTATTGCAATACGCGTCTCTAGATCAGGTACCTGCAAGTCGGCAGCTAAACCCCATTTGAAACGGGACAATAATCTTGGCTCCATCCCTTTTAACTCAACAGGGGGCTTATCAGAAGTGAGCACAATTTGTTTATTATTTTGATGTAAATGATTGAAAATATGAAAGAAAACATCCTGTGTTTTTTCCTTACCTGCAATAAACTGAACATCATCCATTATAAGAGTATCTATCATTTGATAGAAATGGACAAAGTCATTTTGGTTATTGTTTCTAACCGAGTCGATATACTGATTTATAAACTGCTCTGTTTTAACAAAAAGTACAGTTTTATCGGGAAAATTATTTTTTACCTGCAATCCAATAGCATGTGCCAGATGAGTTTTTCCAAGACCTACATTACTATATATAAGTAGAGGGTTAAATGCAGTTTTACCTGGGTTTTCAGATATTGCCCATCCTGCAGACCTTGCTAGTCTATTGCAATCTCCTTCAATAAAATTATCAAAGGAATAAGCTTCTACTAATTGAGATTCTACTTTTATTTTCTTTAATCCTGGAATTATAAAGGGATTAGGAATGTCCCTTGATTTGCCTTTATTTATATCGATAGGCATGTTCATTGGTTTGTTTTTGGTAGCTCGCTTGTCAGAAGTTGGATAATTAACCGAATATGGTTTAGCATCCTTAAATGCGCTATCTATTATGATACTATATTCCAACCTGCCATTTATTCCTAGTTCCTTTTTAATTGTTTTCTTTAACAGTCCTATATAGTGCTCCTCCAACCATTCATAAAAAAATTGGCTTGGCACTTGTATTGTTAAAATATCATTTTCCAGTTTAATAGGACGAATCGGTTCAAACCAAGTTTTATAAGCTTGCATTGGAATATTGTCACCGATAACTTTTAAGCATTTTTCCCAAACATCAATATGCTTTTTCTTCATTTGTTAATAAATCTATTGTCGATAATTAAAAAATTTAGTTCAATAAAAACGGTTAAGTTTTTAAGGGTCAATAATATCCACCCTAACTATATATTTACCCTTAATGCTAGAGCAAATATCATATAAAAAAAGTGAAAA
>PKTD01000144.1:6553-11287 GCA_002869315.1 Marinilabiliales bacterium
GTGAAAAAAAAACATTTTTTTTAATTGACTTTTATGTTTTTTTGTATTATATGGGGTTTAGGTAGCGTAAACAACTAAAACCTTGTACTACAACACTATCAGTTCAATATCATGATATAAAGAAAACTTATTTATGATATATTTTACATCATTTCTTTTCACATCAATTCTTAATAAACATTCTAATTCAAATTCCTGAGAATTAATTCTTAATTTTTCATCCTTAATTATTCTCATTATATCATTTAATCTTGGATATTTAAATTTTAGTTCCAAAGTGGTATAGATATATTTTTTCTTAATTACTGAATTTTGTATTGCCTCAGCACTTGAGGTTTTATAAGCCCTTATCAAACCACTTACGCCTAGTTTAGTTCCCCCAAAATATCTAACAACTATTATGGCACAATAATATAGTTCATTAGATAATATTTGATTAAAAATTGGCTTCCCGGCTGATCCAGAGGGTTCACCATCATCATTGGATCGAAACAAATCCTCATCAGGACCAAGGCGCCAGGCATAACAATGATGTCGGGCATCGTAATATTCTTTCTTCGTTGCTTCCAGAAACTCTTTAAAATTATCTTCTGAATCAATATGCTTGCTGATGGCAATAAATTTACTTCCCTTTTCTTTATACAATCCAATAGCAGACTTAACTATTGTCCTATAATTATCAGTTTCCATTCTCCAAACTTATTAATAAAATTGCCACAACTGCCACTAAAATTCCAAACCAGTTTATAATTTTAAGTTTCTCTTTAAAGAACATCAATCCTATTAAGGCGGAAATAACCACAACACTTACATTAATGGTTGGAAACAAAAAACTTGACTCAAATATATTCATACTTTTAATAAAAGCCCAGGCATTCCAGAAGTTGAGTGTTCCCAATACAAAACCACCTGCAACACCTTTTATCGAAATTAAGTTATTTCTCTGCTTCGAATTCGCAATATTTATCAGTGCTCCAAAAATAAAGCCCGACAAAAAAACAAAGGATAAAAATAATAGCACATTATCAGAAAGATAGTGATGCTCAACATACTTTACAAAAAAATCACATAAACCACTTACGACTAGTAAAGAAATAGGAAGTAATATATAATTATAGTTTATCTTATCACCACCTTTTTTAAAAATGAAATAGAAAGAAGTTAGTGCAAGGCCTACTCCTGCAACTTTCAATCCGCTCACTGCATCGCCAAACATTATAAAACCAGCCAGTACAGGAATTATTACCGACATCTTTGCAGAAACAGCCGTTATTGAAACTCCCGCTTTTTGAGTTGATTTTGCAAACAAATAAAAACCCATTAAAAAAATAAATCCAATAAATATGGCAGGCAATAACCAATTTGTATCAACTATTTGTAATAGGTCTTGGTCATCTTGCCTAAATATCATACCGTAGGCAAACCCAAATAAATAATTGTAGGTTATAGCCTGTTTAGTATTAACACCTAATTTTCCAAAAATTTTAAATGAAACAATAATTAATACCGATGTTAAAACAGTAATTACTAGAAAAATCATGGACAACTATTTCTGATGTCAAAGTTAAGAACATAATGCAAAGTACATACTTCAAATTACCCAATTTTTTAAGTATAATTATCTAATAATAATTAACTTTGCAGAATATACAATATTAAGCACATAACATTTTATAGGTATGTTTATCAGACAGTTAACCATAATCATCATATTTATCTCAAGTTTGAATTTATTGGGGCAAAGCACATCCGACAAATATTATAAGAGGATGGAAGGGAAAATAGGTGAGAACATTAATGTAACCGCTAATATCGTAAGGTTATTCGATAATGTAAGTGGAAACTACATTTATTATTATATGGATGGGGCGGAGGATATGTATTATGGTAAAACAGTTGATCTTAATGGAAAATTCTTCAATAACGACAGCCTTAATTTAAAGGAGTTTGGAAGTAAGGAATACACATTCAGAGGTTTGATAAAAGAGGGGCAATATGATGGCGAATGGAATGTAGACAACAGTAAAGCCCTTTATTTCAACATGAAGGAATACTACCCTAACGGAAGCCTTCCTTTTGAAGTGTACTATTTAAATTCAGAGTCGCGTCTTGATAAACAAAAAAAAGATTCTCCAACAGCCCAAATAGAACTAACGCTTGTTTACCCTGAAGGTAAATATTTTCAAGCCGGTATTATCGATTCTGTGCAAAAAATCATCATGGATAGTTATTTTGGCAGGGGGTTTAAATTAAGCAGTCCGCAACAGATGTTGGAAGATTTTGAAATAGAATATTTCGATAATTATAAAAAACAAACCGAATATCGTAAAGAGACTTCACCATCAAGTAGTTTAAACTACCAGAAACAAGTAAATATGTCAGTCATATATAACTCAAATTACATTTTATGTACTGAGTATATAAGATATGCTTATGCCGGAGGGGCTCATGGTATGAGCAATATTTCATACGATATAGTTGACCTTGACAGTGGTCTAAAATTAGGCTATGAAGATATTTTCGATCAGGAATCAGATTCATTATTAAGTATCGTTCTCACACAACAATTACGCTTAAACTACCAAATACCTGATGAAATTAGTTTGGCAGAAGCAGGTTTTTTTGTGGAAGAAGTAAAGCCAAATAAAAATCTGTTTGTAAATGGAGAAGGCATTGGTTTTGTTTACAATAGTTATTAAATAGCACCTTATTCCCGGGGCGCAACAACAATACTTTTAAGTTTTGATAAACTACAAAACCTTATAAAAATAGGTAGTCCTATTTATAGACTGAGCCGAAGAAATTAATCCATCGCCCTGTTCAAAAAATCATTGAGTGGCTTCAGCGCTTTAAATGCTTTAACTGCATATTTTAAAAAATTATCAGATAATACTATTTCATCCGATATGTCATGAACAAGTATAAAATCTTTGTTTTTTAGCAGTTCTATATCGTCAAAATTTGAATTAAAACCTTTTGGAGGTCTCTTTAGCTTATCTCCACGTATCCCATCAAAATATTTATTTATTTCCTTTGAATTGAGTATTTTTTTGTATTCCTCAACATTATAATAAATTTCCTGCCTGATCTTCTTTAAATTTTCTGATTCAGGCCTGTAAGCACCACCAGCTATAAAAGAAGACCCTGGCTCAATATGTAAGTAATAAGCTGCTTTTTCTGATTTCTTACCTCCAGGTGAAATATATGAACCCATATTTGTTTTATAGGGTAATTTGTTTTTTGAAAACATAACATCTCTATAAATTCTAAACATGGTTTTCTTAGCCTCTAAGCCAGCCAACTCTTTGTCGAAATTTGCTAATTCCAGTATCAAACTTTGGACAAATTCTTCAACTATTTTCCTTGCTGACTCATATTTATCTTTATTTGCATTAAACCAATCACGATTATTATTTGCTTGTAATTGTTTTAAATATTCTAAAGCTAATGAATTCATTATTATATATTTAGTGTAACAAAAAAGTATTATTTTTTTGTAAGTTTAAAATTTATTATTAGTTTTAAAGTCTAAAAATAATTAAAAATAACTCTAATTACCTATGATACCCAGTTTTTATAATTTGGTTAACAAATTAATTCTATTTGTACTATTTATATCTTGTACACTATCAACTTTTGCTTCCATAGAAATTTTCCCAACATCTAGTCGTTCTGCTGCAATGGGAAGATGTTCCGTTGCATTGAAAGGCTTTTGGGGAATACAAAATAATCCCGCAGCAATTTCTTCAATAGAAAAGTTTAGTTTCGGCATTAACTATGAAAGCCGTTTTAATCTAAAGGAAACTTCTTATAAAAATGTTGCTGTTATTGCACCACTTAATTTTGGAGTATTGGGTTTGAGTTATAATCATTATGGTTATAAACTTTATAATGAACAAAAAATTGGAATGGCTTATGCCAGAAGTTTTGGCAAAATTATTAGTATTGGAGTTCAACTAGACTATTTATCAGTTTCATTGGCAGAAAATTATAGCAATAAACAAAATATAACATTTGAAATTGGATTACAATCTGAAATTATAGAAAACCTTCGAATTGGCATATACACATTTAATCCAATAATGGTGAAACTCAGTAAAACGAATGAAGAAAAAATACCTTCAATATTGCGTGTGGGTATGGCTTATTATATGAACAATAAATTTATAATCACTTCCGAAATCGAAAAAAGCAACTATATAAAACCTATTATCTTCAGATGCGGATTAGAGTATTCTATAAAATCAAAATTCTTCATTCGAACAGGTATTGCAAGCCGTTATGAAATTTTCACCTTAGGATTTGGAGTTAGTTTCAGACATCTCAAAATTGATATGGCTGCAACTATGCATGAGTCGCTAGGCTTTTCACTTCAAATGGGTTTAATATTTAACTTATGATAAATGAAATACCTAAAATTATACATCCTAACTTTTACAGTTTGTATTGCATGCCCATTTAGTTTCTCACAAAACACAGATAGCACCAATATAAATAGTAACGACTTTATCAGCAATCAATTGGAAAATATTTCGTCATCAAAGGACCAAATATTAGATTATACTGATTTACTTGATGAATATGCATATTATTATAAAAACCCTATTTCGATTAACGGTAACAATCTAAATAAATTAGTTGATTTACTGATAATTAATGAAAATCAATATCAAAATATACTCGATTATAAAAGTGAATATGGCAATATCCGAAGTGAGCAGGAGTTGCTTATAA
>PKTD01000104.1 GCA_002869315.1 Marinilabiliales bacterium
CACAGGGCTTTCGATATGTGTAAAGATCCTGAAAGAGCTCTGGAAGAAATTATTGAAGCAGGAGCAGACAGATTGCTGACTTCAGGAATAAAAAATAAGGCAATTGATGGTATTGATAATCTGGCAAGCCTAGTGAAAATGGCCGGTGATAGAATAATCATTATGCCTGGTTCGGGAATAAGAGCAGGAAATATTCTTGAAATTATTGAGAAAACAGGGGCTAAGGAATATCATGTGAGTGAAAGGATATCCGTTGACAGTCCCATGCAATTCCGCAGAGAAAACATCTTTATGGGAGGCCTGCCGCAAATCCCGGAATATGAAAAACGTGTTATAGATGCTTCGAGGATCAGGGAGATTATCACGAGGATTGACAGGAACACTGATAACGCGGATTGATAGGAACACTGATGACACAGATTGGGCGGATGGTCACGGATTTATTTGGTCAATAAATAACACATTTGAAATACAAAAATTTTGCCACATGGGCTCGATAGTTGTGCTACCTGCCAGCAGCAGGCTTGTCTAAGATGAAAAGAAAGTAACATCTTCGCAACAAAATATTAAAATATTATTTTTCAATTATATCAGTGTTAATCCGCCGCATCCGTGTCCTCCGTGTTCTATCCCTCAGTATTCCATTTAATGTCAAACTCATATCAAAAAAGGTCGTTTACAAATTATTCGATTTCTTGCTTTTTATTTATACTAGATTTGTAAATAATTAAAAAGTGAAAAAGTTAATCCTCATATTATCAATTTTTTTTGCCTGGCATTTGGGGCAGTCGCAAAACATTTATCATCTCGATAAAAAGAAAGCCCCTGCTTTGCAGTTTGAAAATATGATTAACCCACCTGAAGAATCCATAACAAATACATTAACAACATCATACGATACCAAAAGAATTCTCAAGACCAATGAATTCAAAGCATTTCCTAAGCCAAAAAAGGCAACTTTCAAAAGCATAACAATATCAGCAAGTGATTTTGCCGAAAGACTGAAAAGGGAAGTATTGTGGGAGACTGAACCAATAAAGTTTGGAGGACAACAAAAACTGCCTGACTTTCTGTTTAAAGACAATTCTCTGCGAAACATAAAATATCTGGATAAAGCACACGGATTCATTAGTAATACTGTTACATCAATTTGTGAGGACAGTCTTGGAGTGATATGGCTTGCCACCTCCAACGAAGGCATCTGCCGCCTCATCGGTTCTGAAATGTATGTTTTGGATATGAATTCCGGTTTGAGTTCTAACAGCATTAATGATTTGTTTATCGACAGCAAAGGCAGAATGTGGATCAGTAGTAGCAGCGGACTGATGTATATTTATGATAATATTTTATATCAAGCCAATGATGAAGCGCTATCCAATGCCTTTATAAACAGCGTTTATGAAGATGGTGAAGGTAATATCTGGATAGCCACAAATGGTAATGGTGCTTTTAAATACAATGGTGAATTCCTGAAAGTATTTGATAAAAATTCCGGTTTACCGGGAAGTCTGGTTAATGCAATTGCTGAAGATAAGACAGGAAATATCTGGTTTGCGTTGAATACTGATGGATTATGTGTTTATGATGGGAAATCATTTACTACCTATGTTTTAAGCGATAGCGATGAATATAATAGTGTGAAAAGTCTTTATCAGTCGGACGAAGGACTATGGATCGGACATTTTCAATCGCCCTTGATAAAATACGTAAATGGTGAGTTTTATACATATAAATTGTTCACTGGAAGAGAGCCGACAGTTTACTCTTTTGCTGAAAATGATTTCGGACTCTGGCTTGCAGCATATTGCAGAGGACTTATAAATATAAATAATGGCAAGTATAAGTTGTATTCGACTACAGATGGTTTGGTTGGGAAAAGTGCTTATAGCGTTTTCATAGACTCAAAAAATAATATATGGACTGGCGACTTGTTTTCAGGGCTTTCCCGTTTTGACGAAAACTTGTTTTACGCAAATAGTGCTACTGAGGGAATACCCCTGAGAAATGCCGCTGAAATCACCTCCGACAGTGATGGAAATATCTGGTATCTGCCCAACGGGCAACATCTGACAAAGGAAGACGCCACACATTATACAGTATTTGATAATTCGAAGTACCTGCCGTTGTTTGCTTTGCATCATGCTTTCGACGGCGAGTTTATGCCAAATGGAGATATTTTCCTTTCCACATACAGCATGGGGGTCTTGAAAATTACAGACTCAAAATTTGAATATACCAAATTCGATAGTGGTAATTTTGTTATGGAAAGTTCTTCGTTTAAGCCAAACGAAATATGGTTCTCTACCATGCAAAGCGGTTTAAAAAAATATGATTATAATTCCTATTATGATATCACGACCTTTAATGGCCTTTCGGGAAATGCTATCAGTTGTATAAAGCATGATAAAAAGGGTAATCTGTGGGTTGGTGTAGGTGGAATGGGTGTGGACATAATCAATGAAAATGCAATAGCCCATCTGGATGTTGAATCGGGACTACTTTCAAATAATATCTCTTTCTTTTATCCCGAAGAAGACAGAATGTGGATAGCAAGCGATGCAGGAATAAATATCATCGAAGATGATAGTATGTTTACCCTGACTAAAGTTAATGGTTTAAAATCTAATCAAATAAGATCAATAATCAGAGATTTAAAAGGAAATTACTGGATAGCATCTTCCGATGGTGTGTCGAAGTTAAAGTTCATGAACAACAAAGCGGTTCACATAAAGAATTATGGAATAGAACATGGTTTGAATGTAACCGATTTCAATTCATCGGTTTACCTTATGGATGACGGAAGAATAAGATGGGGTACAAATCATAGTATTATAACTGCTGATCCTGATAATGAGAATGAGCATGATTTCAAAATCAAACTGAATCTGGAGAGTTTTGTGTTCAACGACACTACATTTTATAATGTAAACTTTTATTCAGATGTGCTTTTGGTAAAACCAGATAGTTCAGTCATAATAAATTATTTTGCCACCAACTGGGGGAATGAAAAAAATCTGAGTTATGTTTATTCTCTTTTGAAAGAAGAGGAAAAAGATACTTTGTGGACAGATAATGCAAATAGTGCTCAGTTAGTACTCAAAGATCTGCCAACAGGGGAATATGAGTTATTATTAAGAGCAAAATCAGATGGTAAGATATCAAATACAAAGTCAGTAAAAATTGTTTTCAAGCCACATTGGTGGGAGTCAACAGTGTTTATAGTTTTAGTAGTGATTTTCTTTGTAATTGTAGGTCCGTTAATATTCTTATTCTATTCCTATAGTTCCAGAAAGAAAAGGCTAAAACTCGAAAGGATTGTAAATGAAAAAACCAATGAACTTCTGGAGGAAAACAAAATTAAAGATGCTCTTGTGCAGGAAATACACCACAGGGTAAAAAATAATTTACAGTCGATTACCAGCCTTGTTGAAATGCAAATATTTTCCACACAGGATGAAGTTGAAAAACGAGCCCTTGCCGATATACAGTTGAGAATAAGTGCAATGGCCATAGTACACGAAATGCTCTATAACTCAAATGATATTGGCAAAGTGTCTGCAAAAAAATACCTGGAAGAACTGGTAAATTCCATCAACGAAATGTCGAATACCAATAAACTTCCAATAGAATTCAAAATAAACGTGGAGGATTTCAATATCGGAATGTCCAATTGCATTTCATTTGGACTGCTTACAAGCGAAGTGATTTCCAATTCCATTAAATACGCATTTAAAGGTGTCAAAAATCCATCTATTGAATTGAATTTTCAACTAAATAAATCTGAAATCATTTATACAATTATTGATAATGGTATAGGCTTTAATCCTGATCTGGTTAATGAAGAAGAATCTCTTGGATTAAGGTTAATAGATATATTTGCAAAACAACTAAATTCTCAATTAGAGTATGTTTTTGATAATGGAACTATGGTTAAGTTAATAATTCCAATTAAAAATCTGAATTAATAGAAGTTTATGAGAGTAGTTATATGTGAGGATGAAATTTTAATTGCTGAACACCTGAGTACAATAGTAAAGTCTTTTGGTTATGATGTAGTTGGAATTGCACATAATAAGAAAGATATGAAGGAACTGTTGAAACGTACAGATCCGCAAATTGCTCTTATAGATATCAGAATGGAAGGCCGTTATGATGGTATCGAAATAGGGGAACACATATTGTTAAATCATAATTTTCCACTAATTTATATAACTGCTCATTCCGATACTGAAATTATCCAAAAGGCTCTTAAGACAAAACCTGCCGGTTACATAATAAAACCCTTTAAAGCCATGGATATTTTTACTGCTATAAATATAGCTATGGAAAATTTTTCTGCTGCACGCACAGAAACCTTCATAATGATAAAAGATGGTTACAAATCCGTTAAACTTTATCATTATGAAATTCTATTTTTGAAATCCGACAACAACTATGTAGAAGTGTATACCGACAAAACCCTATACATAGAACGTATTAGTCTTGAAGGAATGCTCAATACAATAAATTCTGACAGGTTTATGAAAGTACACCGGTCTTTTGCCGTAAACCTCGACCATATAAAGGAGTTAAAGTCGAGAGAACTAGTTGTTGGCAAACACCTCATACCCGTTTCACGAAAATATATAAAAGAGTTTAAAGAAAAAATTGGCCTGGAATAACAATCCTAATTCAAAATTAAAGCCTTAATAATCTAAAAATTATCCATTCTCATACACAAAACGGCTTTTCACAACAATTTAGAACCATTCCAAATAAACACCTATTATAATTGCAGTGATTTATTATTCTGTATTAATTTAATATTTATTGAAATGAAAAAAATTACTCTTAGTATTGCTATGTTATTCACCTTTATTGTGGGCTCGACTAGCATTTTAAATGCTCAAAATGAATGCCTTACTCCCAATGACTTTACCGCAGTTATTGAAGCTAATGGCGTTGCAACCATAAACCCTGAAGATGTGGTTACTGTCGGGTCAGACTGTAACATTGAATCTATTACAGTAAGTCCTAATGAGTTTACTTGTGATGATTTAGGTATTCAGAATGTTACTGTTACAGCTACAACAGCAAGTCAACCAACCGGAAATTATACATCTGTCTCTTTACAGATTTGGGATGCTTATTCAGGCAATGATATACTTTCTGGCTACATAAATGGTGATGGCTATGCTGACATAGTTTCAAACCGTGGATGGTATAGAAATAATTCAGGAAACAGTTTTTCAAGAATCGATATTAACTCATATGATCTGGCTGGCCCTCAGTTAGGTGATCTTGATGGTGATGGAGACCTTGACCTCATTGCAGCACATGGTGTTTACCACTGGAATGAAACATCCGGATCTTATCAATTCGTACAATCTCTAAGTGTAAATATGTCTACTAGTAGAGTTACAGCACTGGCTGATTTTGACAATGATGGCGACCTCGACTGGTATGTAACAACTTATTATTGGGGAGAAAATGGTCTGGAAAGATTATTTATCAACGACGGAACAGGACATTTCACACTTGGTAACAGTTATGCTATTGGCGCATACCAGATGACTTCAGCCTCAGGCGACTTTGATGAGGATGGTGAAATGGATGTTGTAATTGCAGGTTATTATGATGTTTATGTTGGAATTAATGATGGTGCTTTTGTAAATGGGGATCCGGTTAACTTCAACTATACAAGTGTTTTTACTAATGGCAATAATTATATCAGAGATGTTAAAGCTGAAGATTTTAATGGTGACGGACACCTTGATCTGCTTTTTGCTGGCTATGCCAAGGTAAATGATGAAATGGGACTCATAATGATGTATGGAAATGGAGACGGTACTTTCCAGAGCGCCCAAATAATTGAAACATATGGTACTTTAACATGGGATATTGATGTAGAAGATTTTGAAGGTGATGGCGATCTTGATATTGTTACTGTAGTAAATGGTCAAAATTCAAAGCTTTATAAGAATGATGGTACTGGAATCTTTTCTACAACAGAACTTCCCTTTGTAGGTGCTTACTGGAATGTTATGAAAGTTAAATTAGATGATTATAACAATGATGGTGTAGGTGACTATGCTAAGTCAAATGAAGCACTTATTACTGAATGGACTCCTGGTGAGGAAATAACTATAAATGCTAATGTAACTGTTGCTGATCCTAATAGTGTATGTAATACCGCTCCTGAAGCTATTGCACAGGATATAACAATAAGTGTAGATGCTAATTGCGAAGCAAATGCTGTTGCAACTGATGTTGATAACGGTTCATTTGATCCTGACGGAGATGAAATTACATTGACTATGTCTCCTGCTGGTCCCTATGCTCTTGGTAGTACTGAGGTTACTTTAACAGTTTCTGATGGTCAATTAAGCGCAACTGCAGTTGCTACTATAACTGTTGTTGATGATACTG
>PKTD01000301.1 GCA_002869315.1 Marinilabiliales bacterium
ATTAACCTCTGGTGGTAATTACGACTTCAAACATACAACCTTGGCTAATTTCTGGAATTATTCCGTTAGAAATACGCCAACACTTTTCCTGAATAATTATACCACCGACACTTTAGATAATCCTGTAGCTATACCTTTTAATTTAAATATTGCTAATAGCATTATATACGGTTATAATATAGATGAGATAGAAACTGATATGGATGGTGGAGCAGATTCGCTATATTATTTTAATCACTGTTTGATTAAAACTTCATTAAATACCTCTAATGATATTAACTATAATTCTATAATAAAAAATGAAGATCCTCTATTTGTGAATGCATCAGAAAATGACTATAGAATTGATTCTTTATCCCCCGCCATAGGTTTTGGAAACGTAAATATCGCCAATGATGTGCCATTCGATCTGGATGGCATTTCTCGCTTACCACTACCAGATTTAGGTGTATATCAATTTGTTCCAGGACAAGAGGAGAATAAATAAAATTATTTTCTTTCGATATTATATGGAACTGTGAAGTAAACACTTGTACCTTTTCCAGCCTCAGATTCAATCCAGATTTTACCTCCCATATTTTCCACACTGGCCTTTGCTATACTCAAACCAAGACCTGTTCCGCTATAAAGTTTCTTGTCTTTCATGTTACCTTTTGTAAACACTTTAAACACATTATCAAGATCTTCTTTATTTATACCAACTCCGGTGTCATGGATAAAGAACTGAACAAAGGGTCCGTCTCTTTCACAACCAAATGTAACCTTACCATGCTCAGTAAATTTTATTGAGTTATTTACAATTTGAAATAGGGTTTTCCTTAGTCTTGAGCCATCAACAATAAGAGTTAAATCTTTGTCTTTTAATTTATTATCTACTTTCAATTTAACATCTTTCACGGAAGTTTCAAAATGGAATATATTATAAATTTCCTCAAAAAGACTATTTAATTTTAGTTTTGATGTATGAATTTCGAAGGACCCTGATTTCAGGCTTGAAACATCAATAATATTATCAATAATAAGTAGCAGACTATTACCTGATCGATTTATATAATCAACAAACTCTTTAATTTCTTCGGGGCTATTATCCTGATGATTTAACAATTGTGCAAAGCCAATAATTGCATTCATTGGGGTTCTTATTTCATGAGATATACTTTCCAAAAATGCTGATTTTAGACGATCACTTTCCTCCGCTTTTTCTTTTGCCCTCTTCAATTCTTGTTCAAACTCCTTTTTATCTCTAATATCTCTCCATACAGTATAAATATGTTCTTCGCCATTTAAGTTTATTATTGTAAGAGATACCTCAACAAACAATAATTCTCCATTTCTATTTATATGCTCCCACTCAAAGTGATGGTTTCCATATTGTTTTGCCATTCTAATCATTCTCTCAGCCTTATTCTTAGAATTTTGCCCATCAAGCTGAGTGTGGGGAGATATTTCGGCAGGATCTAGTCCTGTAACCTCTTCTTTGGTATTATACCCAAGATAGTTTAGTGCAGACTCGTTTAAATCTACAAATTTTCCATCTTTGATAAGTAATACAGGATCGGTCGATTTTTCGAACAAGGTTAAATATACGGAGTAACGACTCCTTTTATAAAGCACAAAGCATCTAATGCTTATAAGCACCAGAAGTACAAATAAAATTAATATAATACTTTCTAAAAAAATCGGACTTGTTAAGTTCATTTTTTCATTTTTGGTTTAAATAAATGCTAAGTAATAATGCCAATATCAAACGAATTAACCTAACACCTCTTTTACGGTTTTTAAAAGCACGTTCAAATCAACTGGTTTTTCCAAGACTTTTTTTGCCCCAAATCGTTTTGCATACTCCAAATAGTCACTTGCGCTTCCTCTACCTCCTGCTGAAATTGCAATTATTTTCACATCCTTATCCATGGCAACCATTTCTCTAATAACTTCAATCCCTTCCTTTCCTGGCATAATAATATCCAGCAGAATAAGATCTGGCTTGTTTTTTATAAATGATTTTAAACCTGGATCACCATCATCTTCAACAAAAATTTTGTATCCTGCTTGTTCTAATTTACGTTTAAACAGATATCGTATTTGTTCATCGTCATCAATAACTAGAATACTTGCCATAAAACATAATTGCTTTGTTCCAGAATTTTTCCAAATTTAGGAAAAATGATTTATTCTGACAAGGGAATATAAACAAAAAATTCTGACCCCAATCCTTTTTCACTTTTTACATCTATAAAACCCCCATGTGATTTTATTATGTCGAAGGATGAGGAAAGTCCTAATCCAGTGCCCTTGCCGGGAGATTTGGTTGTAAAAAATGGTTCAAATAAACTATCAACAACCTCCTTACTCATTCCTTCTCCATTATCTTTTACAATGATACAAATGAAGTTTGTTGTTTTTAACCATTCATATACATGAAATACGTTATCATTTAATTTAACTTTCTCCACACTAATATATATTTGTCCGCCACCTGGCATGGCATCCTTAGAGTTTAAAACCAAATTTAACAACACCAGTTCTATATGAGTAGCATCACACTGTACATACTCCACCTCTGGCTTAGGCCTAAACTCTATTTCAATTGCTTCTCCAAGTGAGTTTTGAGCTGTGTTGATAAAACTAGATAATACACTATTAATATTATGTTTCACCAATGTAACTTCAAACTTTTTCGCTGCAGAAAGAAGTTTCTTTACAACACTATCAGCCTTTTCAGCAGCATTAATAACATTCTGGATATCATGATATCGGGGATCTTTGTCATTTAAGCCATCCTGAGCAAATTGAGAAAATCCTGTGATACTTTGAAGAATGTTTTTAAATTCATGCGCTAAGCGACTGGCCATAAGACCTACAGCTTCTAACTTTTTAGAATTAATCAATTTATGTTCAAGTTCCTTTTGGTTTGTAATATCTCTAGCAACAACCAATAGCCCCTTACGGCTTCCATCGTCATTTAACAATGCCACCCTAACAGAATCGAAAAGTCTTACTCTACCGTCAGAAAGAATTAGCTTCCTGTTTTTTCTTTGTGTTGTATTTGATTTCCATGCTAATTCATCAAGTTCATCTTCTTCTAACATAAATTTAGTGTAAGATATGCTGGATTCTGACAGTTCGGAATTAGATTTTCCAATATAGTTGTTCACATCTAGTCCAAATAATTTGATAACAGTATTATTTGCCAACAACCAATTTCCATTACCATCCTTAAAATAAATAATATCAGGAGAAGAATTTATAAGCGTTGTTAACTGATCCTCCCTTTTTTTCAAATCCTCTCTGGCCTTTTTTATTTCACTAATATCTATTGTTACAGCTAATCCTGTTTTCAATTGTCCATTTTCAAACTGAAGAGGATAGGCTCTATGAAAGACATCTAATTTTTTACCAGATTTATGAATCATCTCTGTTTCGCCCTGGAAACCGACATAACCACGTTTCATCTTATCCAGATTCTTTGCAAACTCAGCCTGATCTTGTTCAGTATGCAGAACATTTACCGGCATGTTTATAATTTCATCAGCAGAATAACCAAATATTTTTGTAGTACCAGGACTTATTGATAATACTTTCGACTCATTTTCATTCAGCGAAGTAGTAATAAATGATACATCATTTGCTGCTTCAAAAATGGTTCGCAAATGCGCCTCTCGTTCTTCCAACTTCTTGTCAGACAAATATTTATCAGTAATATCTTGTAAAGAACCAATAACGCTTAATATTTCACCCCTCTCATCAAGTTCAAATTCACCAGCAACATTTACCCACTTTATTTTATTTGTTTTATAAGTATACACACGACAAATAAAATCTAATCTTTTATTTTCACGTACAAGTGGATCACTAATTTTTTCCATTACCCATTTTTGATCCTCAGGATGCATTAATTGTGCCCATCCCTTGAAGTTATGAGGGTAATTACTGTCAATTTCCATTAAATTCAGAAGCACTGGAGAACTTGTCCATTTATCAGTTTTAATATCATATTTAAAACTACCAATACCTGCAATCTTTTGTGTAAGGCTTAATAACTTTTCATTTTCTTCAATGATATCACTCTTATCAACTAATTCAGTGATATTTTGAGTATGGAGAATTACTCCAGATATCTCTGTTTTATTGTTATATACTACTTTTGCATTTCGTCTTACTTTTATGGTGGTCCCCTGTTTATTAACCAGTTCCACCCTATTTAACAAGAGTTCACCTTTCTCTAATAATTTAGGAAAAAGTTTAGCGAAAAGTCCTTTATAATCGTCATGTAAACTATCCGTAATATGAGTATTTAACACTTCATCAATATCATAATTAAGCATTTTTGCGTATGCCTCATTACAACTTTTTATAAATCCTTTTTCATCCAAGAGGCAAATTCCATCAGGTGCACTCGAGAATAACTCCTTAAATTCGGCTTCACTTTGCTGAAGTTTTAGAGAGGCTATTTTCCATTCAGTAATATCCACAAGGGCTCCAACTATTTCTACTGTTTTTCCATTTTCCACTACAGGTGCCTCATGAATTTCTACCCAAATTTTACGTCCCTTTTTTGTTTGAAGTTCCATTTCATAAGGAGGCTGTGCAATACCTGTTTCAATAGCTTTAGCAGTATAGTTTTCACCTAACTTATTCAAAGGGTTATCAGAGATAAATTCCAGCCATGTTTCTGGCATATCTTCAGGTTTGCAATCTAAAAAGGTTTCAACCAGAGGGCTTATATAAGTAAACCTATTTTCAGTATCATGTGAATAAAAGAGGTTTGTACTATGTTCAATAATGTTTTTATACATTTTTTGACTTTCTTCCAATCTCAATTGTGCCAGCCTCCTCTCTTCAACCTCCTTTTGTAGTTTCTCTTTATTTCTTGTTATTTCTGCAGTCCTTTCTAATACTGTTTTCTTAAGGTTATCTTTTAGATTTTTAAGGTCTTCTATTATTATCAAACGTTCCTGTTCGCCTTTTAATATAGCCCTGTAAATAATAATAAAAACCATAATACCTATTAACCAGATAGTTACAAAAGTTATTATATAGGTTTTGAGCTTTGAGTAGAAAACTTTATTAAGTGTACTAAGGTCCACTTCAATGGAAATGCCGCCCACAAATTTTCCAGGATTATCAACGTCACTATTACCTGAGAGTTGCCTGTTCTTCATAAAAACAGGTTTCATTATTTTATAAACTTCGATTGAATCACTATTTATAAACTCATCATAATTATTGCCTGATTTTGCAACACTGGATAAAGCTTTACGTTCCCATTCATCAGTACTTTGTTGGTTCTTTAAACTATCAATTAGCACCATATGAAACTTAACTTCGGCATCCGTTTCTATTGCTTTTGAGAGAGCATCCAAGGCATTTTCAAGTACTAAGAGGTTTAATTTAACTTTACTATTATCAGTTAACTTAGAGAATTGTAAAGAGTCTGATTGAATAATTTTAAAAGTACTATCATTGGTTTCATCATATCCATTGCCAATATTGATAAGCCAATTGAATATTTCAACATCCTTATTAAACTCAGAATTAACATGGTAGTCTAAATTATCTCTCTTATAAATTTTTGCCTGGAAATAGTAGTATGCAAAAACGAGGCACATAAAGATTGTCCACATTATTACTACTATTTTGAAAAAACCTTTAAAATAATGATAGTTTTTCATCCATTTTAGATTATTAACGAGAGATAAAAATAATTTATTTTCTAAACAATTTTGTAAGAGGATATTTTATTCAGGTGCTAAATTTAAGATTAAATATTGAGATTTATAATTATAGTAATTTGTTCACATAGATACTGAAATTACAAAAATGCTAAATACTGCTGAATATCAAGAGATTAAAAAAAAATCAAAAAAACGCAAAAACTTATATAATTCACTTTTAATTGGTCATAAAAAATATTAATATTGCATTATCAAAAAACCAACCAAGTATTAAGCAATGGGGAATATATACGACTTCTCGAATAAAGTAATTTTAATTGTTGAGGATATTGACACTAGTAGCCGTTTTTATAAAGCAGCATTAAAAAGTACTAATGCTAAATTAATATTAGTTGAAAACGGTCAAACTGCCATAGATGTCTTCGAGTCATCAAATAAAATAGATTTAGTTTTTTTAGATTTAAATCTTCCGGATTTTGATGGTTTTGAGGTTCTTAAGCATATCAGGAAAACAAATAAGGAAATTCCGATAGTTGTACAAACAGCTTATATGTTATCAGGTGAAGAGGAAACTAGTTACGAATTAGGAGCTAATGACTTTATTACCAAGCCAATAACTATCGATGTTTTACAAAAGACAATTGATAAAAATATTGCATAGAATAAAAAAAAGCCCTCATATG
>PKTD01000299.1 GCA_002869315.1 Marinilabiliales bacterium
ACAGTAGCTTCAGAAGAAGTAAAAGAAGAACCTAAAGCCACAGAAGAAAAAGCAGAAGAAAAAGTTGAGGAAACAACTGAAGAGCCTGTAGCAGAAGAAAAGCCTGCAGAAACTAAGGTTGAAGAAAAAACTGAGGAAGTTGTAGCTGAGAAAAAAGCCGAAGAAAAGGTTGACGAAACTGTTAAAGAAACAGTTGAAGAACAAACTCAGATACCAGGCGAATTCGATTGGGATTCATTGAATACTAAAGTTGATACTTATTCGAAAACGGAGCGTAATAAACTTGAAGATTTATATACTAAGTCATTAAGTTCAATTACTGAGCATGAAGTTATTGAAGGTAGTGTAGTAAGTATTTCAAGTCGTGAGGTTGTAGTAAATATTGGCTACAAATCAGACGGCGTTATTCCGAAGAATGAATTCAGGTATAACCCTGATTTAAAGCCAGGTGATAAAGTAGATATTTATGTTGAAGTACAAGAAGATGCTTCAGGACAAATGGTTTTATCACATAAAAAAGCACGTATCCTTAAATCATGGGATCGTATTAATGAAGCATTCGATAATGATGAGGTTATCAACGGATTTGTTAAATCACGCACTAAAGGTGGTTTAATTGTTGATGTATTCGGAATTGAAGCATTCTTACCAGGTTCACAAATTGATGTTAAGCCAATCCGTGATTACGATGTGTTTGTTCACAAAACAATGGAATTCAAAGTTGTTAAAATCAACCACGAATACAAAAACGTTGTAGTTTCGCATAAAGCACTTATAGAAGACGAACTTGAAGCTCAAAGGTCAGAGATTATCTCTAAACTTGAAAAAGGACAGGTTCTTGAAGGTATCGTTAAGAATATCACTTCTTATGGTGTATTCATCGACTTAGGTGGTGTTGATGGTTTAATCCATATTACCGACCTTTCATGGGGACGTATTTCACATCCTGAAGAAGTTGTTGAACTAGATCAGAAAATCAAAGTTGTTATCCTCGACTTCGATGATAATAAGAAACGTATTGCGCTAGGTCTTAAGCAATTATCACCTCATCCATGGGATTCTCTTGATGAGAAACTTACTGTTGGTGATAAAGTTAAAGGTAAAGTTGTGGTTCTTGCTGATTATGGTGCATTTATTGAAATTGCTCCAGGTATCGAAGGACTTATTCACGTTTCAGAAATGTCATGGTCACAGCACTTGCGTACTGCCCAGGATTTCCTTAAGGTAGGACAGGAAGTAGAAGCTGTTATTCTTACTCTCGACAGAGAAGAAAGAAAAATGTCATTGGGAATGAAACAACTTATTCCTGATCCATGGGAAGATATCGTTTCTAGATATCCTGTCAATTCAAAACATATGTCGAAAGTTAGAAATTTCACAAACTTTGGAATATTTGTTGAAATTGAAGAAGGTGTTGATGGTTTAATTCACATCAGTGATCTTTCATGGTCTAAGAAAATTAAGCACCCTGCAGAATTCACTAAGGTAGGTGATGAAATTGAAGTTGTTGTACTTGATGTAGATCAGGAAAACCGCAGATTAAGCCTTGGTCATAAACAACTTGAAGAAAATCCATGGGATGTATTTGAAACAGTATTTACACTTGATTCAGTGCACCAGGGAACAGTTACTTCAATGAATGATAAAGGAGCTGTAGTATCACTACCTTATGGTGTTGAAGGATTCGCCCCTAAGCGTCATCTTAAGAAAGAAGATGGTAGCCAGGTTAAAGGCGATGAAACTATCGACTTCAAAGTAATTGAATTCTCAAAAGAGAACAAGAAGATTATTTTATCACATTCACGTATTTTTGAAGCTGAGCAGAAGGCTAGTAAATTTACCAAGAGTAAATCTGGAGATTCTAAATCTACAAGTAAATCTGTTAAGAATCAGAATGATAAACTAGAGAAAACTACTCTGGGTGATTTAGATGTTCTTGCAAATCTTAAATCCGATATGGAGAAAGAAGAAAATAAAGATAAATAAATCTTATTTTCAAACTATATAGAGAGCTCTTCTTGCTTAGGCAGGAGGGGCTTTTTTTATTATCCATATTTTTATATCTTTACTTTCTAACAATATTTAATTTGAGCGATTTAAAATTAGTAATCCTTGGAAATGGTTCTGCTGTGCCCACACGATATGCTAACCCTACCAGTCAAATGCTTTACTACAGAGGTAGGCAGTTTATGATAGATTGTGGTGAAGGCACACAAATGCAGATGATTAAATATGGAATAAAATCGCGTAGATTAGATGATATTTTCATAAGTCATTTACATGGAGATCACTTTTTCGGACTCTTTGGGATGCTTTCTACTTTTCACCTTTTTGGAAGAGATAAAGACCTGAATTTATACTCTCCCCAAGCCTTAAAACCTCTTATTGAAAGTGTTTTTGAAACCGCCGCTACACGACTAAACTTTAAACTTAACTTTTTCCCTCTGGAAGATTATAAATCAACTCCATTGATAGAAACTAAGAGTTTTATAATAAATTGCTTTGACCTTGACCATAGCGTACCTGCCTGGGGATTTGTATTCAGGGAAAAGAAGGGGGATTTACGAATTGATAAGGAATTTGTGAAAAATCGTGGACTTACCGTAGATCAGATTAATAGTATTAAAGCGGGAAATGATTTTATAGATGAAGAAGGAAAAGCATATAAAAGTAAGGATATAACATTAAACCCACGCCCACCTGCTTCATATGCTTTCTGCTCAGATACTGCATATAATGAAAGCATTGCTGAGAGTATTTACAAGGTAAACTTGCTTTATCACGAAGCCAGTTTTGATGAAAGTATGTTGGAACTCGCTGGAAGCAAAAAGCATTCCACGGCCACACAAGCTGCAAAAATCGCAAAAATTGCAAAGGTTGATAAATTGTTGCTGGGGCATTTTTCAGCCCGCTTTAAAAATTATGATTTATTGCTTAATGAAGCCAGACAAGTATTTCCTAACTCTCATGTTTCAGTTGAGGGAGACCCCTATATTATCAAATAATTATTTTGTAAACACCTGAAAAAATAATACTTTAAATTAATTTAAATTTAAAATTATTTTTTTGATTTCATCTGCATAATTATTGGCTTTTTCCATAGTTGTACTCTCTGAATAAATACGCATAATCGGTTCGGTATTGGACGTTCTTAGTTGAACCCAACCATCAGGAAAGTCAATTTTTATTCCATCTATATCTGAAACAGGAAAATCTTTATATGATGATTTTACAGTTTCAAAAATTTCATTAACATTTGAATTTTTATCCAACTCAATTTTGTTTTTCGACATGAAATAATTTGGATAAGTTTTACGTAATTCGCTTAGTTTTATTTTTCTTTTGGCAAGATAAGTAAGTAATAGAGCAACCCCCACCAAAGCATCTCTTCCTGCATGAAGAGTAGGGTAGATAATACCACCATTGCCTTCACCACCTATAATGGCATCTACTTCTCTCATTTTTTCAACAACATTTACCTCTCCTACAGCTGCTGATGAATATTCACAACCAAATTGTTCTGTAACATCTTTCAATGCCCTTGTTGATGATAAATTAGAAACTGTGCTTCCAGGAGTATTTTGTAAAATATAATCAGCAACTGCAACCAGAGTGTACTCTTCACCAAACATTACCCCATTTTCCATAACTAATGCCAGTCGGTCAACATCGGGATCTACAACTATACCCATATCTGCTTTATTTTTAACTACTGCATTACAGAGATCAATCACATTTTCGGGAAGTGGCTCCGGATTATGAGGGAATTCCCCATTTGGTTCACAGAATATTTCTGTAATATGTTCTACACCAAGTTCTTTTAGAAGTTTAGGTATGGCAATGCCTCCGGTAGAGTTTACCCCATCTACTACAATATTGAAACCTGCTTTGGCGATTAGTTCCTTATCTACCAAATCCAGTTCAAGTATCTTTTGAATGTGGTCGTCTATTGAATTTTCATAAAATGAGATTTTACCCAAATCATCAACATCAGTGAAATTGAAATCCATACTATCTGCTAAATCAAGGACTTGTTTTCCTAAGTCTGCAGAAATGAACTCTCCCTTTTCATTGAGAAGTTTTAAAGCATTCCACTGCTTTGGATTATGACTTGCTGTTAATATAACCCCACCGTCGGCCTTACGGTTTATTACTTCCATTTCCACTGTTGGAGTTGTTGATAATCCAGTATTTACAACATCAATTCCCATGCCTGAGAGACTTGCAACCACTAGGTTTTCAACCATCTGCCCAGAAATTCGGGCATCCCTGCCAACTACAAATGTTAGTTTATCCTTAGCAGAATTTGCTTTTAATATTTGAGCAAAAGCAGAAGTGAATTTTACCACGTCAACCGGACTGAGTCCTTCGCCTGGTTTTCCTCCTATGGTTCCTCGAATACCTGAAATTGATTTTATTAATGTCATATTATTTGATGTAAATTTTGTTGTGCAAAAATAGAAAATAGCTGGAGCAGAAGGATTAAATTTAATTTATTTTATTATTTATATCATTTCGTGGGAGGAGTAACGATCCGTCCACCGACGGAATAAATCTCCTTATGATTATGGGAATTCCATAATAGGAATGTAAATGAAACAACGCTAGGAGATTTCTCTTCATATTCTGCGTTTCACTACGAATATTCATCGAAATGACAAAGGTGGCGTAGTTTATGTCTTTTCGATGGAGGAAGAATGACGACGAGAAATCTCCTTTTAAAACTTTCTACAATATCAAGTAAATATCTAAAACACCTAATATTCCCTCCAGCTCTTAACCTCCAAATCTTTGCTTGCATAAGTGCTTATCGCATAGATAAATGCACTTGCGAGTCGTGCATTGGTTATTAGAGGAACATTAAACTCAACCGCAGCACGTCTAATGCTATAATCATTATTAATTTCTTCCGATTTAAGATTTTTTGGGATATTTATTACGAGATCAACCTCTCCGTTTTTAATCAAATCGTAAGCATTGGGCGACTGTTTAATATCAGGCCAGTATACAACTGTTGAGTTAATACCATTTTCCTGAAGAAAATTGTGTGTGCCTATGGTAGTATAAATTTTAAAACCCATATTCAGTAGTATTTTTGAACTTTCCAGCAATTCTGCTTTAGATCTGGTTTCTCCCGAAGAAATTAGGACTGCCTTTTTTGGTATACGATGGCCAACTGCCAGCATTGATTTTAAAATAGCTTCATAATAGTCGTCACCCAAACAACCAACTTCTCCTGTGGAAGCCATGTCTACACCTAATACCGGATCTGCCTTGCTAAGTCGTGAAAAAGAAAACTGCGATGCCTTAACTCCAATATAATCTATATCAAATAAAGATTTATTGGGCTTTTCTACTTTTTCACCCAGCATAATACGAGTTGCATAGTCTATAAAGTTAGTTTTTAAAACTTTACTTACAAATGGTAAACTTCTGGAAGCCCGTAAATTACATTCTATTACCTTTATGTAATTGTCTTTGGCAAGAAACTGAATATTGAAAGGTCCACTAATTTGAAGAGCCTCGGCAATCTTTCTGCTGATTTTTTTTATTCGTCTTATTGTTTCAACATAAACCTTTTGGGGTGGGAACATTATTGTAGCATCACCTGAATGAACTCCTGCAAATTCAATATGCTCCGAAATTGCATACACAACTATTTCTCCATTATCTGCCACAGCATCCATTTCTATTTCTTTGGCATTTTCCATAAACTGGGAAACTACAACCGGATATTGCTTAGATACCTGTGTTGCCAGATTCAAAAAATGTTCAAGTTCATCACGGTTAGATACCACATTCATAGCAGCTCCGGAAAGTACGTAGGAGGGACGAATGAGTACAGGGAAGCCTACTTTATCAGTAAACTTAAAAATGTCGTCCATGCTGCTTAGTTCTTGCCATTCGGGCTGATCAACACCAATATCATCAAGCATGCCTGAGAACTTATGCCTGTTTTCAGCCATATCAATATATTTTGGTTGAGTACCCAAAATATTTATCCCCAGTTTTCCGTATCTCACGGCAAGGTTATTGGGAATCTGGCCTCCGGTCGACATAATAACACCATGAGGATTTTCCAACTCAATAATGTCGTAGGTCCTCTCTAAACTCAATTCTTCAAAATATAGTCGGTCACTCAGGTCATAATCAGTACTTACGGTTTCCGGATTATAATTAATCATTACACCTTTATAGCCTTGTTTTCTAACGGTTTGCAAGGCGTTTACGCCCGACCAGTCGAATTCTACGCTGCTGCCAATACGATATGCCCCACTACCCAGAACAATTACTGACTTATCGCTGTTTTGGTATGTTAAATCATGCTCACTTCCATGATAGGTCAGATATAAA
>PKTD01000260.1 GCA_002869315.1 Marinilabiliales bacterium
AAAACTTTTTCTTCATTTTGCCAACTTAAATTGCGGGCGGCAAAAATAATATTTTTTTTCCATTTATCTAATAAGTCCTCATTAGCAAGCACTTCTTTAACTTTTTTAGCAATAGTTTCAGGATTATGATCAGGTATAAAATCACCTATTTCAAATTCGTCGATAATTTTTCTTATTTCCGGTAAATCTGAAGATAATACAGGAATACCAGAATGTATATAATCGAATAATTTGTTTGGCAAGCTAAACCTATAATTCAGGTTAGTATCTTTATCAAGCGTTAATCCAATATCTGCAATCGAAGTATATTGCATCAACATTTCATAAGGCTGACGAGGCCTGAAAATCACTTTACCTTTAATGCCATCCTTATTGGCCATATCCTTCAATAATTCAAGCACATCTCCCCCGCCCACTATTAATAATTTTACACCATCCAGATATTTCATAGCTTCAACCATTTCTTCAGAACCACGATGTATATTTATACCAGAGCCTTGTAATATGAGTATTTTTGAATCATCAGGAAGACCTAAATCACTTCGCTTTGCAGGAATACTTACATCCTTTTTAAATGGGATATTACGTACTACTTTTGGTCTTATTCCATAATCTTTTTCAAAAAGATCTGCTATGGAATCATTAACAGTAATTACATCTTTTAATTTTGGAAATATCCATGCTTCTATTCTCTTCCAAACTCTCTGAATGTTGGGACGGCTAACTAATTCAGGTACCTCAGTAAAATACTCATGACTATCGTAAACCAAAGGCTTAGATTTCAAACTGCTGATTAAATAATTTGTCAAGAGAGTGTCTAAATCATTGGATACTAAAAGATTAGTTTTAGAAAACAATAAATGGAAAAATAATCTGATATTATACTCGGCATAAAAAAAAGCTCCTTTTCTAAACATCAAACGCATTCGATGCGACTTATAAGGTCTTGAGTCCATGGGCATACTATCGGGTAAAATTCTACCAATAAGCACCACCTCAAATCCCATACTAGTCAGACTGAGACATACTTTATGTACCCTTTGATCGGTAACTAAATCGTTAATAACCGAAACTAGAACTTTTTTTCCCAATTGTTGATTTTAGTAAATATGTTACTTTTAATATAACTCCATTTTTGCAAGTTTATTGCTTTAATTTCATACTTTTGAACTATGTTAATTGAACCGGATTTCAGTTTGAAAAATTATAATACCCTTGGATTAAACATCAGGGCAAAGAATTGTATTCGTGTTAACTACCATAAGGATTTATCTGATCTATTTAATGAAAAGTGGTTCACAAAAAAATTTCTGGTTATTGGAGAAGCCAGTAATATTCTTTTTAAATCTGATTATGATGGCCTGATAATTATGATGAACACTCGGGGAATTGAAGTCGCTGAGGAAAGCAAAGACGAAATAATCCTAAACGTACAAGCAGGAGAAAACTGGAATGAATTGGTTAATTATACAGTAAAAAATAATTATTGGGGCATAGAAAACCTTAGCATGATTCCTGGAAAAGCGGGTGCTGCTCCCATTAAAAACATAGGTGCTTACGGAACAGAATTAAAAGACGTGTTTGTAGAGTTGAAAGCATTCGATACTACGAGTGGTGAAATAAAAACCTTTACAAAAGAGGAGTGTAAATTTGCTTACCGGGATAGCATTTTTAAATCAGTGTTCAAAGGCAGATATATTGTTTTAAACATTCGTATAAAATTATCAAAAATTCCAAACCCGAATATTACTTACAAAGCACTGCATGATTATCTGGGTAATGTTGATGTTAACACTCTCAAAATAGGGGAAATCCAAGATGCAATAAATTCTATAAG
Organism: Marinilabiliales bacterium; assembly: GCA_002869315.1. GTDB lineage: Bacteria > Bacteroidota > Bacteroidia > Bacteroidales > F082 > BM524. The sequence goes on from PKTD01000260.1 coordinate 1,838, forward strand.
GAGCAGTAAACTTCCTGATCCTGAAGAGATAAGCAATTGTGGCAGTTTTTTTAAAAATCCTGTTGTTAGTTCAGATATAGCTGAAGATTTGAAAAGCCATTATAGCGATATGCCTGTTTATAAAGTTGATGCTCATAATACCAAATTAGCAGCAGGATGGCTGATTGAAAAATCGGGATGGAAAGGCAAACGGAAAGATGATGCCGGTGTACATGAAAAACAGGCATTGGTTTTAGTAAACTATGGAAATGCCAGTGGACATGATATTTATAATTTATCAGTAGAAATTGCCAGGGATGTTTATAAAAAATTCGGCATACAACTGGAAAGAGAGGTCAGAGTTATTTGATTTATTATCAGGAAGTATGATCGCTTATTATTTTCCAGCCCTCATCGAACTTGTGAAAGCGTAAAGTGAATAAGCCATTGGGACTATCACTTTTCCGAAATAGTTTCCAGCGACCAAAAACAACAGCATCAGTTTCATTTATAATTTCAACTTTGAGTTCGGTAAAATGCAACTCACCCATAGTTTCCTTATCAGGATATGATTTTTTGTAATTGGAAAAAGTCTTTTGCCAACCAAAAGTTATTTTATCACCTGATGCAAAACGTAATTGTGGTGATTTCCAGTAGGCTTGCATATAAGCCTCTATATTGCCATTATTCCAGTCGTTTTGTTGCTGCTCAAGTATACTTAATATCGTCTTTGTAGCAACAATATCTGCATTTTCATTATTGCATGAAAACAAAAATAGAAAAGGCAAAACGAATAAAATCTTTTTCATATTTCAAGCATTTTTGGAATATCCTTTGAAACTGGCTGACGACCATAAAAAACATCATCCATTTTTAATGCCACACGCCTGAATGCATAATTATTTTTTATCCCTTTTCGAACAATATTGTGTAAAAAATTATCCTCATGCGAATATGGACAAACGCTTACACATCTACCACAATCAGTTCCCAGTTTACTCCATAAATTAAAACATGCTTCCTGATTTATCTGCCATCTTTTAACACCCTCAACATCTTCCATATCATCAAATGAAATTGCATTGGAAGGGCAAGAATCTGCACACTTCTTACAAATAGTACAGAAATCTATTACTGAGAAATCAGGCTTAACATTATCAGGAATTAGTGGAATATCAGTTGTTACAACACCTATTCTTACTCTCGGTCCTTTCATTGGTGTCATAAGCAATCCCATTCTTCCAATCTCACCAAGTCCGGCATCTCTTGCAACTAGTGGACAGACTACTTCATAATTGCCATCAATATGAGCACGTGCATTATAACCAAGGTTTTGAATGAATTTTGAAAGCTGAATTGCTATCCTCCCCGACTCCAGATATTGCTGTGCCGATTCCATAACTATACTTGCTTTGGGAGCAGCATCCACCATTGCCTTGTCCATCTCAACAGTAAAGGCTATTGCAAATTTATGATTTAAATGATATTGCTTATCACGTCGTTCCCTCCTGCCACCGTAGCTGTATACATGATAATCCTTTAAAACAGTTATGCCACAATCAATGGCACCTAATTTTTTTGCCCAGTTCTTAATATATCTGGAAATCTTCTCATCCTCAACCTCTGTCTTATTTTCAACCTCAGCCTCTACCTTATTATCAACTTCATTATAAAAAGCATCCACCGTCTGGAACCCCGCTTCTGCAGAAGCAAAATGAAATCTATGATATTGTGTTGAATTAGGACTTAACAATCCAGGTAAGGAGCGAAAATCATTATCACTAGCCTCCCGATCCTTTTTGTCTTTATAGTATTTTTTATATTCTTCGCTTCCTTTTTGTAGTTCTCTTCTGGAAAACATTGTATCACGCTCATCAATTCGTTGCAAAGGTATTGAGTGAGTATAATTATTTTTCTTTTCGTAAGGCAATAATAAAATAAAACCCACAATAATACTAGCCAATAATATTATAAGTAACAGGCTAATTAATAGTATATTGTGGGTAATAACTATTAAAAAAGAAACACTAATAATAAGTAATCCTAGGTTTATAAACTTCCTGTAAGCAAAAGTTTCGTTTTCATTTTTTGAAATAATAGCGGCCCAAATGAAAAATGCTGCAGATAAAAAACCTACAACAAAAAGTACAATTTCCAAGGCCTGTAACATGATTTATACTTCAAATTCGGTAACCCAAAAGTCATGTTTATTACAAAAACTAGTTGCATATAGTTTACCCTTATATCCTTCTGGAATTTCATAAGATGAAACAGCTTCAGGGAAGTTAGAGTAAAAAGTTTCTGAACCAATTACCTGACCGTCATCGGTTACAAGTGTATGTCTGACTATATAATGTCGAGCCGACATAGGATGATCAGTGGTTAAAGTAACTTTATTCCCTTCTCTTTCAACTATAGGGGCATGACTATCCACTTTTTCGTCCCACATGCCAGGATCATCTTTTGTATAAATTATCCCTTTTGTGGAGTCATTCTTAGTAGATTTTTTAGCGGCCATTGCGGCAGGTGTAATTGCCATTCCTCCGGCAACAACCAATGTAGTTTTTAAGAATTTTCTTCTGTTTGTCATAGTAAAGTATTTTATAAAAGTCAAAATTATGAAAAATAAAGAACAGATTATTTAAAATGATTCTTAATAATACTTAAGGTTTTATAAATAATTTAAAGTATTGTTCATGATTATTTCGAAACCAAAATAATTATTCGGTCCTCTTTATTCAGTCAGGAGACTGACAGTATGGTGTTCAGAGTTCTAGATGCTAAACCTCCATCGCTCCAATCAAGTCCCTTACGGCAGAAATATTATTGTCTTTACAATATTCCTCTATTCCTTTAAGAATTTTTATTGAAATTTGCGGGTCGATGAAGTTAGCCGTACCTACTTGAATTGCTGCTGATCCCGCAAGCATAAACTCTATTGCATCTTCGGCATTCATAATTCCTCCCATCCCCACAATAGGAATTTTAATGGCATTATAAACCTGCCATACCATTCTCAAAGCAATTGGTTTTATTGCAGGGCCTGACAGTCCTCCCGTAATAGTTGATAAGATAGGTTTACGGGTTTTCGCATCTATTGCCATTCCCAGAAAAGTATTTACAAGACTTACCGCATTTGCTCCTGCTCCTTCAACCCCTTTTGCAATCTCAGTGATGTCTGTCACATTGGGGGATAGTTTTACAATTATTACACCATCATAGGCCTTTCTAACTGCTTCTGTTACGGCTATTGCCGAAGGACAACTTACTCCAAATGCCATCCCGCCTTCTTTAACATTAGGGCAGGAAATATTAAGTTCGAGGGCGTTTATGCCTTCTATTTCATTTACTTTTTCAGCAACGGCAATATAATCCTCTACAACTGATCCGTTTATATTTGGAAATATCTCGGTTTTGTAATTTTTAATTTCAGGATAAGTGGTTTCAATAAAATAATCAATTCCCTTGTTTTGCAATCCAACAGCATTAAGCATACCTGAAGGAGTTTCTGCCATACGAGGGTAATCATTTCCCTGGCGCAACTTCAGGGTTAAACCTTTTACAAAAATACCACCCAGTTCATTAAGATCAATAAAATCGGTAAATTCCTGTCCGAAGCCAAAGGTTCCCGATGCTGTTGTAACTGGGTTTTTTAACTCCAGTCCTCCTCCTATTTGAACTCTTAAATCTACCATGCCAGTTCTTTTGTATTAAACACAGGACCTTCGGTACATACTATTTTATTACCATCATGTGTTGGAGTTACACAACACAAACATGCTCCAATGCCACATGCCATCATATTTTCCAGGGAAGCCTCACATAATATACCTTTTGCCTCTGCTATCTTGGAAACGGCTTTCATCATGGGATCGGGACCACAAGTATAAACTTTGTTATAGTCAAAATCACCTTTAAAAAGGCTGTGGTGGGTAACCATTCCTTTCTCACCCCGACTGCCATCTTCGGTAGTAACTTCTACCTTTCCGTACTTTGAAAACTCATCCGTTAGGAAGATATCGTTTTTTGTACGGCCTCCCATAAGGAAAGTAACATCAATATTTTTGGATTTTAACTCTCTTCCAAGCATAACAAAAGGTGCTATGCCAGATCCTCCTCCGATTATCAGAACTTTTTTTTCATTGTGAATGGAAAAATGATTTCCCAGAGGGTAAATAATATTCACTTTCTGGCCAACACTTAACTGACCAAGCTTTCTGGTTCCTTTGCCAATTGCTTTTATATAAAAACTTAAGGTTTTCTTTTCATAATCCACATCCAGAACAGAAATGGGTCTTCTTAAAAAAACATCCGATATATCCGGAACCTGTATTTCAGCAAAATTCCCTGCCTTTATTTCAGGAATTTCTTCTTCACCAATCAGAGTAAGAACATAATTATCCTCATTCAACCAATTGTATTCAAGTACTTTGAAATCCTGAACTTTTTTCATTTTCCAGCGATTATTTATCTTCCTTTTCTTCTTTTTCTTCTTTTACTTCAGGGGTTTCTGTTTCTTCTTCTCTTTCTCC
>PKTD01000250.1 GCA_002869315.1 Marinilabiliales bacterium
GATTTATTAAGTCATGCGATTTGTTAGATACAAAGTTAATAAATTACGTAATAGGCTATCATTTTTAAATTATTCAAAGCCTTGATTTAAGTCTTGTCTTCAATAAATGAAAAAAACTTTAATATAGGATTTAATAAAACCCAGTCACTGATATGTTAAGTTTGTGTTATTTAATAACAATAAATTATCAGGATCGAATAATAGCATACATTTACTGCTTCTTATAAAGAAAAATCGCTCTATGAAAAAAACTATTAAACTGCTAACCCTTATTAGTTTTTCTTTTATTATAATTCTCAGTTCGTGTAATTCTGCAAAGCATACCAATAGTTATCGTGGTATTGCTAAAACAAAAAATGGGCGATTTGTAAAATACAAGAAGCAAAATCCCAATAAAAAATTTCTGGCATTTAAGGCAAAAAAGAAATCAAAGAAAATAACTTCCGAACCAAAGATTGAGCAGCCTTCACAAAGCATTACAAGCATTGAAGGAAACAATTTGTTAATAGCGGATAATTCCGAATCAAGTTATCAAATTTATCTGAAAAAAGATAATGTTAATCCAATCAGTAAATACACTAATCCTATTGTAAAGGATGAATTGTTGGATAAAAGCACCCCAACAAATAAGAGCAATGCTAAAAATCAAAAATACAAACAGGCTAAGAGTAGTTTAAGTGAGCCCTCAAAAAGTACTGAAGCAAAATACGACTGGGTTAGCCTTGTGGGTTTTGTGCTTAGTATTGCTGCCTTTGGAGCAATTTTACTGGCAACTATTTTAGGAGGCGGAGTTTTTTTATTAGGGTTAACATTCGGAATATTTGCAGTTATAATGGGTTTAAAAGGATTGGGCAGAATAAACAAGAAGTTTGGTGAACTCAAAGGGAAAGGCTTTGCCCTTTCAGCCATAATAATTGGAGGTAGTTTTCTAGTACTTTTAACAGTTTTGCTGATAATTTTAATAGCCAATTTAGATGTTGTCCAGACCTGAAAACCATATTAATTATACCAAAAAACCCTGCACAAAGTACAGGGTTTGGATATTATATTGATTATTAATTAAGTATATCCATTATTTAACCTTTAGCATTTTTATGGTTTTGCTTTCTTGACCCAAAGATATTTTACAGAAGTAATAGGCAGGACTTAAAGCCTGGCCATTATCGTTTACTGCTTCCCAATTTATAGTGTGATTACCTGCATTAAGTTTTTTATCCAGAAGAGTTGAAAGTTTTCTGCCTTTTATATCAAAAACATCCACTTTAATATGTTTAGTCTTTTCCAAATCAAAAGAAATTTCAGTAGTGTTGCTGAATGGATTAGGGTAGTTTTTAAAATTGTTTAAATTCGAGTAAGCCTCAATTTCACTTTCTTCAATTCCAACAATTTGATCAAGGCCTAATTTATAAATTGACCTTGCATGGGTTCCTATTGCAAGATAATGTTCAACTTTATGAATTTTCAAATCATATACAGTAACCATAGGTAGATCAGCATCAAGATATTCCCAACTTTCCCCCAAATTGCTACTATAGTAAGCACCTAAATCGGTTCCAACAAACAAGTAATTATTATCGATATGGTCAACGGCAAAAGCATTAATAGGAGCATCTGGCAGGTTAGAGCTAATATCTGTCCAGGTTTCTCCATTGTCATCTGTACGGAAAACATGAGGTTCAGGATCAGCCCATTTCAATCCTGTGAAAGTTACATAGGCTACATTTTCATCATTGTGGTCGGCTACTACACGGCTTACCCATCTATGGGGCAAATCTCCAGAAATATCTGTCCAGTTACTACCATTATCCATACTTACCCAAACTCTGGAATCTGATGTTCCTACATATATTATATCAGTATTTACAGGCGATACATCGATTGTAGATATAGTACCTGGCCTGTTTCCTGTATAACCATTAGTTAAATCAGGACTGATGGAATACCAATAATCAGCAGCATTAGTAGATCTGTAAAGATGATTGGTTCCATAATACATAACGGAAGGATTTTTAGGGTCCATGACAACTGGTGTAGACCAGTTTTTAGGTTCATTGTCACTTATTCCATTGGTTGCCCAATAAAAACTATTTCCACCATCATAGGATTTACCTAAATTTCCATTTTGTGATTCTGCAAAAATGATATTAGGGTTTGTATAATCTACAATTACATAAAAACCATCGCCACCATAAATTCTATCCCAATCATTAGTACTTCCTGTATTAGTTCTTAGGGTTCCATTGTCCTGAGTTCCGCCATATAATTTTTGCGGGTTATTTCTGTCTAAGCCAATTTCATAAAACTGATTTATAGGTAGTTCGGCAACTTTTGTAAAGTTCACACCTCCGTCAGTTGAAATATTCATACCCCCATCATTTCCACTAATTATATAGTCAGGATTATCTGGATTGAATGCCAAAGCATGCTGGTCTACATGAAAGTCCCATGGACCGCCATCATAACCATATATTATTGGCCAAGAGTTTCCACCGTCAACAGAACGCATATATGCTACATCCATAGCAAATACTATATCTGGATTCTCGGGATGCACTCTTACCTGACCAAAATACCAACTAAAACTGCTTGTTCCGTATGATATTTCCATATCGGGATCGGCATTTGTCCATGTGGTTCCAAAATCATCACTTCTAAAAAATCCAGAATAATATGACCCATCAGTATACATGGCATAAACAGTATTAGGCTGGTCTTTGCATAAAGCAATACCGATTCTTCCGACATTTTCCTGCTGTGCATCAGGTAAAACTCCATTAGGTTGAATATATTCCCAATTATCACCTCCGTCGAAACTTCTGTAGAGTCCGCTTGTTGCTCCATATAAATGACTTCCTTCTGGCCGTCTTACCCTTTCCCACATGGCTACCATAATGTTTTGGGGGTTGGATGGGTCCATTATGAGGTCGATTGCACCCGTTGAATCAGAAACGTAAAGAATATTAGTCCAGGTATCACCTCCATCTTCACTTCGGTAAACGCCTCTTTCGGGATTAGTGGTGAAATATGAGCCTTGTGCTGCCACAAAAACTCTGTCACTATTGGTAGGGTCAACAACAACTCTACCTATTGATACTGTATTTTCCAGGCCTATTAGTTCCCAACTATTTCCAGCATCGGCCGACTTATAAACTCCACCACCGGGGAAATTATTATGACCTCCATTAGCCTCACCAGTTCCCACATAAACTATATCAGAATTATTAGGATCAACAACAATATCACCAATGGTTAAGATTGCCTGATCATCAAAAACCGGAAACCAGCTATAGCCCATATCTGTGGATTTAAAAACCCCACCTGTTGCAGCTCCTGCATATACTATATTTGGATTTTGTGGATTAAACTCTATATCTGTTACCCTTCCTCCAATATTTGTAGGACCTCCAAATTCCAATTGATCTAAACCTCTGCTGATGCTATTTTTCCTCAACTGGCTCGCATAATTCATCTGATCTCTAAAGTATTCTGCATCGGCCTTATAGTAGGGGAAAGTTCGTCTTTCCCATGCCCAATCCGAAGGTCTGTTATCTGGTCCTTCTGTTTGATTTACTGATACACCATTGATAGTTTCATTATCTGTAATATCAATTTCGGACCAAAAATAAGTTAGGGCAAAAGAACTGATTGCCATCAGAATAATTAGGGTTAACCAATTTGAAGTTCTTTTCATAATATTGTTTTTTGATATATTTTTTAAGACAATGTTTAAGAATTATAGTTGCTTTATTGTTGAAATGCGCAATTATCTAATTTTTTGCGTTTGTATTTTTATCACTTTATATTTTCCAGTAAGACAATTCCTGAATCAGTTTCAATAAGTACTTTTTCATTAACGACTTCATATTTTTTATTGGAGTAAGCATCATTTAATATCTCACCGTTACTAAAATAATTACCCACATATACTGATATTGGTGTTTTTGGAATATCCAATGCGATTATAACTATATCATGATTCTCATTCTTATTATATTCTCTGGCAAATACATATGGTTTCTCACTAATCATTTTGTGCTCTCCGGCACCTACTGCAGCATGTCTTTGACGGAATTTGCCCAGTTTTTGCCAATGCATTTGTAATTCAGGATTTTCTCCCCAGTTCATCATACCTCTCAGGTTAACATCACCTTCTGCTCCTTCAATTATTAAGGGTCTGGCCGTTTCATCACCATAGTAGATTTGTACCTGACCTGGGCACAACAACAATTTTGTTGCAGACTCAAATGTTCTCTTTCTCTCTTTGTCAAATGGCCAGCTATCGTCGTGAGAACTTATGTAATTCATAACTGTAAATCCTTTGAGTTCTCCTTTATGCAATTGGTGGGAATACCTGGAAAACAGTTCCTCATAATACATATTGGCATCACCTTTAAATCCGAAATTTATCTGGCTGTCAAAGCCATTGGCAAAATAATCCACTACACTATCTCCGAAACTGAATCCTCTGCCGCTGAGTATATTATAATTATATGTTTCTCCCAGCATGAAGAATTCCTGATCTTCCTGTATGGCCTCTTTGTTTGCATTCTTCCATTCCTGGAATGCAATTTTTGCTTCTTTTGCCAAATCGGCCCACACATCTGCTTCAGTATGTTTTACGGTATCAACTCTAAAACCATCGATTCCATATTTACGAATATAATCGGTTATCCATTTGATAATGTAATATCGTGGAGTTCTTGGGTATCCTGTACGTTTAAAAAACTCATCGAGTTCTTTTATTTCCTTTTCATATCTGCCTTCTGCCTTCCATTTTTTTACTAGTTCCGAAGGAAGTTCAACTCCATTTTTCTGATCAGTTCTAATGTCGGGTAGGTTTTTTACCAGAGTACAAAATACTGTACTTTCATAATCCTGGTATGTACATTGAGGTTCGGTACGCACCCAGTCGGACGGCCAAACGGGATCTTTTTCAGTAACAGGTCCTGTATGATTAATAATCACATCCATCAAAACCCGTATGCCCTTTTTGTGGGCTGTTTCAACAAGTTTCTTTAAATCCTTTTCAGTCCCCCAATTGGGTTCTATGCTTGTCCAGTCTTTTATCCAATATCCATGAAAAGCGTATGTCTCACCCTGACCCTCATCAACATATCCATGAATTTGCTCATTAACCGGGGAGAACCAAATAGCATCAACTCCAAGATCATTAAAATATCCCTCTTCAATTTTATTGGTAATACCTTTCATATCACCACCCTTGAAACTGCGAAAATCTTTGGTGGGATAAGTTCTTTCGAAATTCATATCATTGGTAGTATCCCCATTTTCAAACCTGTCGGTAAGCATGAAATATACTGTTGCATTATTCCAATCGAAAAATTCTTTTTGAACTTTTTCCGTGGTACACGAATTGAAACTTATGACTAAAAATAAAAATGATAGAGTAAAAAAAAGTGAGCGCATAATTTTTAAAATTGGTTAATACAAATCTACGAAATAATGCCTGATAGTTTTCCATTACAATCTTTTTAACTCTTTTGTATTTATGAAGATCTATCAAAAAATTTAACTTATAAAGATTGAATGTCTATGTTGTAAAATTATGAACCTTTGTTAAACTCTTGTTAAATAATATTGATTATCAATATGTTTCATTAGTTTTACGGAAGTATGTTATAAAGAAACAAGCGCACTTAACATACAAATAAAAAAAATTCAATATGAGAAACAATTACATTCATAGAAGGTTAATATTACTTTTTTGTTTAATAGCCCTCTCGCCGATTATTAATGCTCAGATTTTTAAAAACGAAATTCCAATCCCATACTTAATATCAGAAAGTTTTATGGAAATAGAAATTTCAGGGAATCAGCATAATTTTGATCCCAACGGTTTTGTTACAGATATAAATTTGAATGTGGCCTTGGATGCCTACTGTTATAATAAGTTGGGTCAGCCAGCGGATAATCAAATGTCATATTTGGGTCCAACATTAATTTTTCCCAAAGGGGAGGAGTTGGAGTTTGAAATTTCCAATAATCTTCCCGATGGAGCAAATACAACTGTTCACTGGCATGGACTAAACATCCCGGGATTAATGGATGGTGGACCACATCAGGTTATATTAAATGGCTCAAATTGGAATCCTTTTTTTACTGTTATTGATGAGGTGCAAACCTGCTGGTATCACACACATTTGATGGACCTGACAACCGATCAGGTAATCAGAGGCCTGGCGGGAATGATTATAGTAGAAGACCCTGCCAATGATCCCCTGTATTCATTATTACCAAAAAATTATGGGGAAAATGATTTTCC
>PKTD01000034.1 GCA_002869315.1 Marinilabiliales bacterium
ATTCTCGTAAACGAGTTCTTCTTTATGAAGTTCAGGTTCTACATCGTCGCCCTTATACTCCCAGGCAGAAACATAAGTAAAGTTTTTATCATCTCTTAAGGCTTCACCTTCAGGTGTTTGATATTCTTCTCTGAAATGTCCTCCTGAGGATTCGTTTCTGTTCAGAGCATCTCTGGCCATCAACTCTCCTAGTTCGAAGAAATCGGCAACTCTAAGTGCTTTTTCAAGTTCCACATTCATTCCGGTATTCTTTCCCGGAACTTTAACTCTTTGCCAAAACTCTTTTCGCAATTCAGCAATTTCCTTTATGGCCTTTTCAAGTCCTTCTTTATTCCGTGCCATACCCACGTGATCCCACATAATCAATCCCAAACGTTTATGGAATGAATCGACAGTTTCGTCACCATTAACAGCAAGTAATTTGTCGATTCTATCCTGAACATCTTTCTCAGCCTGATCAAATTCTTTTGATCCCACATCAAAACGAGGAACAGTAATTTGGTCGGCCAGATAATTTTGCATCGTATATGGAAGTACAAAATAACCATCGGATAAACCTTGCATAAGTGCTGAAGCACCAAGGCGGTTTGCTCCATGATCGGAGAAGTTTGCTTCGCCACCTACAAACAAACCAGGTATAGATGATTGTAATTCATAATCTACCCAAAGTCCACCCATAGTATAATGTATTGCCGGATAGATCATCATTGGAGTTTCATAAGGATTCTCATCAACTATCTTTTCATACATTTGGAATAAGTTACCATATCTGGCTTCAATAACATTTTTACCAAGTCGGCCAATGGCCTCTTTAAAATCAAGATAAACAGCAAGGCCTGTATTTCCAACACCATAACCTGCATCGCATCTCTCTTTGGCTGCTCTGGATGCCACATCACGGGGAACAAGATTACCGAAAGCAGGATATCTTCTTTCCAGATAATAGTCTCTGTCTTCCTCAGCAATTTCAGTTGGTTTTAACTCACCTTTTTGAATTTTTTCTGCATCTTCCTTTTTCTTGGGAACCCAAATTCTACCATCATTACGCAAACTTTCACTCATAAGAGTAAGTTTACTTTGAAAATCTCCGTGAACCGGGATGCATGTTGGATGAATTTGAACGAAACAAGGGTTTCCAAAATAGGCTCCTTTTTTATATGATCTCCATGCGGCACTACCATTTGATGTCATTGCATTTGTAGAAAGGAAAAATACATTTCCATAACCTCCGCTGGCAATTAATACAGCGTGTGCGGAATGACGCTCCAACTCACCTGTTACCAGGTTTCGAACAATAATACCACGTGCTTTACCATCTATCTTCACAAGATCCAGCATTTCTCTTCTTGTGAAAAGTTCTACCGATCCTTTATTAATTTCTTTGCTTAATGAACTATAGGCTCCCAAAAGAAGCTGCTGTCCTGTTTGTCCGCGGGCATAAAATGTTCTAGAAACAAGAGCACCTCCAAAGGAGCGATTGTCAAGCAAGCCGCCATATTCGCGTGCAAAGGGAACTCCCTGAGCAACACACTGATCTATTATACTGTTACTTACTTCCGCCAAACGATATACATTAGCTTCACGGGCACGGTAATCACCTCCTTTTACTGTATCATAAAACAAACGATAAACACTATCGCCATCGTTTGGATAATTTTTTGCAGCATTTATACCACCCTGGGCTGCAATACTGTGCGCGCGCCTAGGACTGTCTTGTATACAAAATACTTTCACATTAAACCCAAGTTCGCCTAAACTTGCTGCTGCGGCACCACCTGCTAATCCGGTTCCCACAACAATAATATCTATTTTTCGCTTATTAGCTGGGTTTACAAGGTTTTGATGTGCTTTATAATTTGTCCACTTCTCGGCTATAGGGCCTTCGGGAATTTTCGAATCTATCTTAGTCATATCTGTTCTTATTTAGTAAAATAAATAACTAAAGGAATTAAAACGTAACCTACAGTGATTACGATAGCAAATAAACGTCCTATCGCTTTAATAAAAGGAGTATACTTTGGATGATTTAACCCAAGCTACTGGAATGCTGATTGAATTCCATGGTCGAGGTGGAAACCCAAAAATAAAAGTGCTACCACATAAAATACAACATAACCAGGTATGGTAAATAAATCAACCACCAGGCTACCCATATCTTCCATCACTACACCGTCTACTTTTACTTCATGCATTTCTCCGATAAGGCCTTTTGCCACAAGGAAGAAATTTATAAAGTGAATGATTAAGAACACAAAAATAATGACCGCAGTATGGATCATATATTTAGAGAAATACGACTTTTCAGAAGAGGCCTTTACTTTATAAGCATTTGGCCTTGCAATCCAGTTTTGGATTTGCAGTACAATTCCAAGAATTATGTGGATTATAAATCCGGCAAACAAAACCCACTGGAATAACTGTATTACTGGATTTGTGCCCATGAAATGCGCCAACTCGTTAAACAAATTATGGTCGGAAGCCGTTATCAATGTTATGTTGATGGATAAATGCACCAACATGAAGGTAAATAGGAATAAACCCATCAACGACATCCAGATTTTTTTAGCTACGGATGACAGCGAAAGTAAATTACTCATAATTAAACATTTACTTGATAAAAAATTGTTAATTTTCAGTTTTTAATATACCCTACAAATGTCTGAAACTATTTAGTCAATTGCAAGTTAAAACACTAAAATTATTAACTTCTGTTGTATTTAACTGTTAGTTTATAACACTCACATTAAGTGATTTTTATCACAAGTTGTTTATTTACTGCTAATTAATAAATATGGCCAGAATGATTACCAGAAATTATTTTTAAGATATTTATTTTGTGTAAAAATAAGGAAGCCAAAAAATAAATGGAATTAATTCTTGTAAACAATCAAAAACATTTAAAACTGGCTAATTTTCTATATTTGTACTTAAATAAATTTGACCATGAGATACTTAACTATAAATAATGAATTGTTTATTGAAAATCGTAAGAAATTCAGCAAACAACTAAAGGAAAAATCCGTTGCCATTTTTTATTCGGCAGACCAGTGCCCAAGAAATGGAGATCAGTACCATACATTTCGCCAGCAAAGTGATTTTTTCTATTTATCAGGTATTGATCAGGAAAAAAGTATTCTTATAATAGCCCCTGATCATCCTGACCAATCACTAAGAGAATGTTTGTTTCTCATAAAGACAAATGAAAAGATAGCTAAGTGGGAAGGTCATAAATATACCAAGCAAGAGGCGGAATCTACTTCAGGTATAAAATCAATATTTTGGTTAGACGAATTTGATTTCTATTTAAATGATATTCTTTCTGAGAGTTCCAATGTTTACTTAAACCGGAATGAATATCCCAAGTTTTTTCCTGAGGCAGAGGAAAAAAATCACAGAGAAGGTGATAGATTAAAATTAAAATTTCCTTTGCACAATTATTATAGAAGTGCACCTATACTTGCTACAATGAGAGGTGTAAAATCAGATATAGAAAAAAAACTTATCGAAAAGGCATGCGACATAACTGAAAAGGGATTCAGGCAGGTACTAAAAACAACTAAACCAGCTATGTTTGAGTTTGAGGTGCAGGCAGAAGTAGATTATATTTTCACAAAAAACAGAGCGAACGGACATGGATATGCGCCCATAATTGCTAGCGGCAAAAATGCTTGTGTTTTGCATTATATTGAGAACAACGATGAGTGCAAAGATGGGGATTTGTTATTGATGGATTTTGGTGCTGAATATGCAAACTATACAGCCGACATGAGCCGAACTATTCCCGTAAACGGGAAATTTACCGAAAGGCAAAAACAATGCTATAATGCTGTTTTAGATGTGTTTAAAGAACTTAAAAAACTTTATGTAAAAGGAAATTCCAGCACGCTTATTAACCAAAAGGCCAATGAGTTAATGGAAACGGAAATGGTAAAATTGGGTCTCTTTACGAAAAAAGACATTGAGATGCAGGATAAGGATAACCCTTTATACAAAAAGTATTTCATGCATGGAGTATGTCATCCAATTGGCCTTGATGTGCACGACATAGGATCGAAACATCGAATTTTTGAGCCGGGAATGATTTTAACCCTGGAACCAGGTATTTACATAGAAGAAGAGAATATTGGAATTAGAATTGAAAATGACATTTTAATTACTGATGGCGCTCCAGTGGACCTGATGAAAAATATACCAATTGAAGTAGATGAGATAGAGAATATGATGAATCAATGTTAAGAATTTAAACTCCAACTTCATAATTTATCAAAATCCTTTATCTTCTTTCGGATCCTGCTTAAACTTTCGGGAGTAATTCCTAAGTAGGAGGCCAGATATTTTTGCGGAATAAGTTCTGTTAGTTTTTCATTGGAAGTTATTAATTCCTTATAATAATCTTCAGCAGTTTTTGAATACATTTGTAGTTCTTTCATTTCCCTTTGAACATAGAGTAATTCAATCATTCTTCTTCCAATTCTATCAGCCATAGGTGCTGAATCATATAGAGTTTGCATATCATTCCATGACATACGATATGTCTTGATAGAAGAAACAGCCTCAACATTAATTAATGAAGAAGTACGCGTAATAAATGAAGCATATGAATTGAAAACAGAAATAGGGAAATTGAAGCGGAGTGTATATTCCATTCCATTTTTTTGTTGAAAAATCCTACTAACACCTTCATACATAAAGTAAATGTAATTTTCTACTTCTCCTGCCCGACTAATTAATTCATTTTTTGAGAATGATTTATAAAACAATCTCTTTTCAAACTCATCCCAGTCCAATTGGCTAATTGGCACAACCGATTCGATGAAGGCCCTTATAATTCCAAGTGATTTTTCGTGCATCTGTCTAGTTAACAAACATACGAAATAAATCATTTAGAAATCAATATTAACTACGCTAAATTGCTCCATCATTGCATTTTGCACTTCCAAAGGAGACGATGGTCCAGTTGTCAAATCTCCGGTTTTAGTATAATTATTAAATACAAATGGAATACCATTAGATTTCCAGAAATCCTTTCCATCGGCTATATGGAAATGCAAATGTGGCGATGATGAATTTCCTGAATTCCCTAACAATGCCAGCGGTTGTCCCACTTCCACATTTTCTCCTTTTTCAACCATGAAACTGCCTGGAATTATATGACAATAAAATGCATATTGTTTCTCTGCCAATTTAATTACAAGGTAATTACCTGCATATTCGTTATCCGAATTAAAAACCACATCCGCCTGAGAACCATGGTTTTCGGTGCGGCCATCAATTTTATCAATAATTTCACCATTAGCAATCGCATATAAGGTATCGCCATAATTAAAATAAGATTCATTTGTATCAGGATTGCCGCTGTAAATATCGTTCCAATCGGGGGCAAACTCAATTTCATCAAAAGCAAAACGTTCTGGAGTATACATACTTCCATCCAAAAATATCAAAACATCGAAATGATATTCTGATGTTGACTGGTTTGCGAAAAATAAATTGTTCCCTTTGAGAGGTGGGTTAATTACCAAAGGTTTTATATCAGTTCGGGGATTGAACTCAGCTCCCTCAAAACTAACTGATTCATTATTAGTTGTATCAGTGAAATATAACCGATTTACAATAGTTTCTGGAACAGTTTCGCTAATCGGAACTGGAACTTGAACCGACATATAATAGCTATCCAATTTATCCCATTGTAAAAATTCGTTAGGCTTAATTGGTTCCTTATAGACTCTTCCTAAATCAGATGCTTTTATCTCAAACAAAACTTTGTTGCTACTTTTGTCTATAGCTTCAATCTTGTCCAACTTTAAATGGTCTTTTTCATATTCCCACGTTTTTATTGTGTAACCAATACGATTATATAACTCCGTATTATAAACTATTTCACTCTTGGCAATTTCAATCTTAGCATTCGCATAAGGGTTGTCAGAATTTTCTTTTTTACATCCTACTATTGCCATGCTTAGTATTAAGCATAATACAACAAAACTTAATGATCTTTTCATATATGATTTATTTGCTGGTAAATATATTGGTAGTTAATTGGATTTTAATTAACCTATGTTAAGATTTGTAAATTTTCTAACAACTTATTATACCGGCATAATATTAAAAGATATGCTGAATATAATAATTTCTAAATGAATTACATCTATTTATAACTATTATAATTCTTATTCATCCTCTTTTTTCTTAATTTTACATCTTAAAAAATAAAACTCATAAAGAATAGAGATATGTTTAAGAAAGAAGTATATGTTGAAAGAAGAAATCGTTTAAAAAAAGAAATTAAATCAGGTATCGCCCTGTTTTTAGGAAATGTTGATGCTGCATTTAATTACCCAGCTAACCAATATCATTTCCGTCAGGATAGTCATTTTTTATACTTTTTTGGTTTACAAAACCCAGGTTTTGCAGGAGTAATTGATTTTGACAATGACAAAGACTATGTTTTTGGAAACGACTTCGATATTGACGATATAATTTGGATGGGTGTTCAACCAAAAGTTTCTGATCTGGCAGCTAAGGCTGGTGTTGAAAATACAGCGCCATATAAAGAACTTGCACAGATTATTGCCAAAGCGAAATATGAAGGAAAAAAGGTTCATTATCTGCCTCCTTATAGAGGAGAAACAATAATTGAATTATCAAATTTATTAGGTATAGCTAATGCAGATGTTAAACCGGGTGTATCAGTAGAACTTATTAGTGCAGTTGTTAAATTGAAGGAGATAAAAGATGATTATGAGATTGCTGAAATTGAAAAGGCAGTCGACATAGCTTATGAAATGCATACAACTTCCATGAAAATGGCCATGCCCGGAACTGTTGAACAGGAAATTGCAGGCACCATTGAAGGAATTTCTCTGGCAAAAGGCGGACCGGTTTCGTTTCCAATTATATTAAGTCAGGATGGGCAAACTCTGCACAATCATAATCATGACAATGTTTTAGAACTTGGCAGGATGATGGTTACTGATGGAGGAGCAGAAACACATGAGAATTATGCAAGTGATATAACCAGAACAGTTCCTGTTGGAGGAAAATTCAATGAGCGTCAGGCAGAAATTTATCAAATAGTTTTGGATGCTAATATGGCTGCCATTGAAGCTATTAAACCGGGTGTTAAATACCGCGACATTCATTTCCTTGCCGCAAGAGTTATAATTGAAGGACTAAAAAAGGCCGGTATAATGAAAGGCGATACTGATGAAGCCTTAAAAGCAGAAGCACATACTTTATTTATGCCTCACGGACTCGGGCATCAAATGGGAATGGACGTGCACGACATGGAAGGTTTAGGAGAAGATTATGTAGGTTATGATGAAAATACTAAGCGTGCAACAACTTTCGGTACAGCCTATCTCCGTCTGGGAAAAGAATTAAAAACAGGTATGGTTCTTACTGTTGAACCAGGAATTTATTTTATCCCCGACCTAATAGATCAGTTTAAAGCAGAAGGAAAATTTACTGATTTTGTTAATTACGATAAAGTTGAAACATATAAAGATTTTGGTGGCATAAGAATTGAAGATGATATTTTGGTTACCGAAACAGGATACAGGGTTCTTGGTAAACCAATACCAAAGACTATTGCTGAAGTTGAAGCAGTAATGAATAGTTAATATTATTGTTAATAGTTTAAACAAAAAAAGCAACCCTGTGGTTGCTTTTTTTGTTTAGTATTCGGTTTGTTTTCTGTACTCCCTCATCTTAACTGTCGGCTCAATAATTGAAAAGTCTTTCCACAAACTGTCGTTAAACTGCTCAACATAAATTACATCCATTTTTTCAGGCTGTATGAAGTTCGCAAATTTACTGTGTGAAATTTCTTCATAATCCAAAATCAGAAACTCTACCAACGACTGGCTTTTTATTCCAAGGTCTACTCCTACTTTAATTTCATTAAGCTTTTTGTCGAATAGCCATCTTTTTTTCTTCTTCAGTAAGGCAACACTTCTGTCGAAACCTACAGAAGACCCTTCCGACTTGGAAAAGTATTTTAATTTGTATACACTATCTTTCTTTTGAAAAAACACCGATCCTTTAAAATGATCTTCGGAAAATGAAACTCCCAATAAACTCAAATCTCTTCCATTTTTACCTTCTGCATATTCATAATCGGCTTTTATTAATGCATATGTCTCGATAGATATATACATTCGACCTTTGTAAAGCCCTCTGCTAGCTGGCTCAAAATCTATTATGTATACAGGCTCTCCACCAACACTAATTCCACCAGCAAGTGTATATTTATATCTGGCAGGTTTATATAAAAACTCCCATAGTTTTTCATCATCCATATTACTATATTTCAAATTGCCGGCAATTCTATAATTAAAGTACTTAAGTCTTCGTTGATTATTATCAGTAGTGTCGGTATTTTCCTTCTTTGTGGTAGTATCATTTGCATCAATTTCGAGTTTCTGGCCAAAAACCCCACTTTTTATTTTCCAGTATTCTTCCTCAGCTGTATTGCTAAGAAGTTTATCAAACACCTTTTCCAATTGATCAAGTTCTGCAATATCTTTTTCCTTGAGTGAAACAGTTCTAATAGGATTGGTTTTGAATTTAATACTATCTTCTTCTACAGCAGAGAAATAAACATCTCCCATAAAATCAGTATAAGAAATAGAGTTTTTTGGTAAAGCATTTTCCATAGTCTGAACCATCTTTTCATCAAGTTCTTCGAAAGATGTCTTTTTCATATCCAGATTAAAATTTTCTATATCCGTATTTTCACGTCTACGCACAAACACTTTAGATACAGAAGTAGTTTTTTTGTAATTATTTTCCTTGTTTTCAATAACCTTTTTTACAATCTGTTTTAGATTAGGCGTGCTCCCAAAAATTAATGTTTCGCTAAGATTTATCATTTCCTCCTCTAAAAATATATCAGAGGAATCCTTTATATTAACTAAACAAATTGTTCTGGTTTTATATCCAATATATTGAAATTTAATGCTGTCTGTTTGAGATAAGCCATTAGTATTTAAAGAAAAATAGCCGGCTTCATTACTTATTACACCGCGATGTTTATTCAATACATATATATTGGCATAAGGCAGAGGTGTATTGCTTTTGCTGTCAAGTATACGACCTTTTAACTGAGAAACCCCTCTAAATTCTGTTTGTGCAATAATGCTAGTTGTGATTATTAGGGAAAAAAATAGTATTAGTTTACGTATCATTCTTATTAAAAACAGTTTATAATACATAAAGACGAAAGAACACCTTAATTGTTACTTTTACTTTACCAAAAAACAAATTTAAGTATAATACTTATAGCATATTATATAACCATTCTGTATCGACTAATAAAAAATGGACCATTGGTTAATGACATTTGACCAATTACCTTTAGGCTGTGTTTTAGCAGCCTATAAAGTTGGACAATGATTAGTATTTTAAATAACTAATAAACAAGCCTTGCCTGGAAAAGTAAAATTCTGTTAAAAAAACTAGGAATGATATTAAAACTCAAACTTTCTTGCTATAGCCTGTTTTTTCACTGCTTTGATTATTGCCTGGTCAAGCATATTATCAGTATTATTCTTTCTTTTTTCAGCCACATATTTATCTCGCTGATCAGAAAGTTCCTTAATTTGTTTAACTATTTCACTGCGCTTCTGGGATTTTTCCTCTATATATTCGGTTTGCTCCTGAGGGCTCATATTTTGCATTTCCTTAGGCAATTCTTCCTCATCCAACGACTCTAGTATTTTTTCATTTTCTGTATAAGCATCAACCAAGTCCCAATGAGAATTTCTATAGGAGGCTTTACTTTTTGAACTTATTCTTTTAATAGCCACACCTTCATTCATAGATAAGGCATTTTTATCCTGCTGTGCTTATCGTGTATAACTATCCTTTCCCAAATCTCCATAGGCAATATATGTTGAATTTAGTTGATTATTAAGATCAACTATCTTATCGTCGTATGGAGTTTTAATATGAACATATTGCTCATCCTGATCAATATTCATATAGTTCCCACCTCCAATATAGGCTCCATCTTTCCAAAAAGTTTGTTCACCCCTTTTAAAATCGCCACAAAAAATTGTATTCACAACTATCTCACGTTCATTTGCCCTCTTGCAGACTTCTCTAAAATCTACATTTCCTTGATTGAATGGCTCATTACCAGCAATAAATATCAATTTCAAATCACTTGGGTTTTCATCCCACGACAATGCTTTTAGGGAGGATTGAATAACTTGTCCGCAATATTCAGAACCTCCATCTGTTTTCAATGAGAACAGATTCTCTGATATAATATCAAGATCACTGGTAAAAGGACAAACTAGTCTTATATACCCTTCCCGCATAGATAAGTTATCATTTCCATATTCATACAATGCAATTTCGAGTTTGGCAGTCTCCCCCTCATACTTTGCCTCAGCCATTTCGTTAACTATATTCCATAGTTGTGATTTTGCCTGATCAATAAGGCCATCCATACTATTAGAGGTGTCGAGCAAGAGAGCAACTTTAATAGTGCTACTTGATGGGTTTTGAAAAGAAAATAATGGGATTAAAATTAATAAGACGGAAAGCAGTTTTATATTTTTCATCTCTACAGTTTTTAAATAATAACCAAACCATATGCCAAAATTATTTTGCTTCCATATACCTTAAGTATTTTAACTAAGAGCAAAATCCAAATTCCATTGTTTTAACTAAGAATTAACAATTATCCGATTATTCATGCTAAAATTCACTTTTATTTCACGAGAATTGCATTTTAAAATGTATAAAACCCCTATTTTATCAGCAATTTTCCAAAAAATTAATTTTTAATATTTCCTTTGTGAAGAGATTTTAAAATATATGCAAACGATTGCAATGTATTATTTTGAGTAAATTCGCGTACAGGGATAGTAAATAAAGAGTTATGGCAATGATTTATTCGCTAATCTACTTCAAATTTACTAATTTAGCTGTGAAAACTTAATGCTTTCTTAAAGAAAATTTAAAATTTACAACATGTTTAAAAAATTTATTCTTAAACGACTCCTATCGTCATTAATCATGATTATTGGGATCACTTCAATTAGTGTTGCCCAACAATTAGATGTTAGTGGCACTATTGTAGATGCCAGTGATGGTTCTCCATTAATTGGAGTTACTGTTATACAAAAGGGTACTACAAACGGATCCATCTCTGATGTAGATGGTAAATACAGTATTTCTGTACAAAGAGGCGACACTCTTGTTTTTTCATATGTAGGATATGAAGGTCAGGAATTGGTTGCCTTAGCCAATACTTTAAACGTATCTTTATCAGAGTCTTCTGAAATGCTTGAAGAGGTTCTGATTATAGGATATGGTACACAAAAGAAAACAGATAAAACAGGTGCTGTTGCTAAAGTTGAGGCTTCAGATCTAAATTCTGGTAATTTAAGTGACCCCATACAAGGACTGCAAGGTAAGGCTGCAGGTGTTTCCATTACCAAGAAAGGTGGTGACCCAAATGCTGGATTTACCGTAAGGGTTCGTGGTTCATCTGGATATGCTGCTTCTTCAGATCCTCTTTATGTTATTGATGGAATACCAGGAGCAGATCCAACTATGATATCTGCTGAGGATATTGAAAGTTATAACATTTTGAAAGATGCAGCCTCTACAGCGATATATGGATCACGTGGTGCTAATGGAGTAATAATTATTACTACTAAAAAAGGAAGTGAATCGGATAAGAAAGGCTTAGCAGTAGGTAAAGTAACTTTTGACACAAAATACTCACTAAGTAAAGTAGACAGACTTGTTGATGTTCTTAATGCTCAGCAAATAAGAGATTACGCTGTGCAGTATAATAAAGAGTTTATTGATGGAGGTGCAAATACCAACTGGCAGGATGAAATATACCGCACTGGTAGCACTTTTGAGAAATCCTTGAGTTTTTCTGGAAGTTCTGACAAAAGTTTTTATAGAGCATCCATAACTCATAATGATTGGGTTGGAGTTATGCAGGGTACTTCTAAAGAAAGAACCACTGCTAAAATTAATCTTACGCACAAAGGCATTAACGACAGATTAACTTTAAGTGCTAATATGGCGGTAGCCTTCGAAAATAATGATTACGAAAATTACAGCGGCAATAATAAAGATGATATAGTTTATCAGGCATTAACAAGAAACCCAACTGATCCTGTTTATGATGCTGATGGTAATTTTGATAAAACACAAAGGGTATTTAATTATGAGAACCCATTGGCAGTTATCGATATGGTAACTAATGTTAGGGATGCGAAAAGATATCTTGGTAGTTTAAAAGCCGACTTATTAATTGCTGAAGGACTTAATTTCACTAATACAGTTAGTTATATTAGGAATGATCAGGAATTTACATATTTCAGACCAAAAGGAGTTTTTGCTTCTGCAGACAATGGTTTTGGAAGACGCAGTTATGACAATTACCAGGATAAACAATTTGAGTCCTATCTCACATATGTTAAAACATTTAATGCAGTTCATAATATAAACTTAATGGGTGGTTACTCATGGAGAGAAGCTAGTTATGACGGTTTATATTCACAAGCTCAAAATCCACAATCACCTTATATCGGCGCAAACGACCTTAGAACATTTTCTGAAGTAGTATATGGCGATGTTGGATCTTATAAAAGCAGTGAAACCTTAATTGGTTTCTTTGCAAGGGGTCAGTATAACTTCAATAACAAATATTATTTTACTGCAAGTATTCGTAGAGATGGTTCTTCAAAATTTGGAATTAATAATAAATGGGGATGGTTCCCAACTGCATCTGCAGGATGGAATATTAATAAAGATTTCATGCAGGATGTTTCATGGCTTGATCAACTTAAGTTAAGAGCCAGTTATGGTATCTCCGGTAACCAGGCATTTGGAGCTGGATACAGTCAGGTAAGTTACCGTCCAACCGGATTGGCTACAAATCCTGAAACAGGTCAGCAGGTAGTTACTTTTGAACCTGCAAGAAATAATAATCCCGACTTAAAATGGGAAAGAACTGCAGAAACAAATATCGGTATCGACTTTGCTGTATTAAACAGTAAATTAAGTGGTACTGTTGAGGTGTATCAGAAACATACTACTGATATGTTATATCCTAAACCTGTTGCAATTGAGGGAGGTAATGTTTCAAACAGAACCTTCGACAATGCAGGAGAATTGCTTAATAAAGGTGTTGAACTTTATCTACAGGCTTATGTTGTGAATAAATCTAATATCACATATAATACATCATTAACTGTTGCAAGAAACAAATCAAAATGGATTAACCTCTTTAATCCTGATGAAAGCAATGAAGATGGCGGTTATGAAAACAATGGATACCTAAGTGGTAGAGGTGCTGTTGGTGATGCTTTCTATATTATTCGTAATCAGGAAGGTCATGAAGTAAGTGAATTCTACTTACCTGAAATAGTTGATATTATTGATGGCGAATTTATTTTCAAATCAAAAACAGGTGGTTATACTAACCAATTAGCTAATGCACAACGTGTATTTGCTGGTTCTCCAAACCCTGAAATTGAATTGGGGTGGTCAAATAATTTCACGTTTTATAAAAACTGGACTCTCGACTTTTCACTACGTTCAATGATAGGACATAAGAAATACAATGCAACCAAGATGTTTATGGATTCTCCATTCGATCTTCCTGACCTGAATGCTGTTGAAGATGCACTTTCATGGGCTGAACAAGGACGTGTTACTACTGCAGTTATTGCAACGGAATATCTTGAAGATGCTTCTTTTGTAAAATTAGACTACCTGGCTATTGGATATAATTTCGATACTAAGAAAATCAGTTGGTTGCATGGTTTACGACTTTCAGTTGTAGCAAATAACCTCTTCACTATAACCAAATATACTGGTGCAGACCCTGAAATATACTATTCTAACCTGGCTTACGGATGGGATCAATACAATGTATATCCTAATACAAGATCCTTTACTTTTGGTTTAAACGCAACATTTTAAAGATTTACAACAATGAAAAAGATTAATATACTTATTTCAACTATAATTGTGATCGCTACTTTCTCATGTACCAAACTTGATGAGAAGTATTTCGATCAGATACCGGCAGATCAGTATCCTGAAAATGCCGACCAGGTTGCAACTCTGAGCGTTAATGCCTATAAGAAGTTACAAAATATGGCTGACGACGGCGGCTGGTGGTTTCTTGCTCAGGAGATAAGCACTGATGAATTAGCAGGTCCTACACGAGGTGCCGACTGGTATGACGGAGGAAAATGGGTTGATGTGTACACACATTCATGGACAAATGATACAGAAAGTGTAAACAGAATGTGGAGTTTATTTTTTGATGGAATAAATGAATGTAATCGTACAATACAAACTCTTAGAGCAATCGGAGATAATGAACAAATATTAGCAAAAATTGCAGAACTGGAAACATTAAGGTCATTCTTCTACTATCTGTTGATGGATAATTATGGAGATGTTCCTTATGTAACACAAATACTTGATGAAGGAGCATTACCTTCAAAGGTTGCCAGAGCTGATGTTTATGATAGTATTGTTTCCAATGTAGAAAGCAACCTTAAGTTTCTAAATACTTCCGACTTAAAATATATGGCTACCAGAAATATGGCTTTTGCTCTATTGGCCAAACTTTATATAAATGCGGAAGTTTATACCGGCACTCCACAATGGGAAAAAGCAGGTCAGTATTGTGATAGTGTAATCGCTGGTCCTTATTCACTTAGTGGTGATGTTAGTGCTCCTTTTGTTACAAATAATGAAAACAATTCTGAGATAATTTTCTCAATACCTTATGATGAGGATAATTTCCAGGGATTCAGACTGCATATGAGAACATTACATTATCAAAGTAATTTAACTTATGATATGTCTGTTGGTCCATGGAATGGCTTCGCAGTTGTTCCTGATCATTTTGATACTTACGAAGACACTGATAGCCGTAAAGAAGCATATTTCATGTACGGACCTCAGTACGCTTCAACAGGTGAAGAAATAATAGAGAGTGTAACTGGAGAACCTTTGGTTATTGATCCATACCTCCCTGCACTTTCAATGACTGATGGATTTACTCCTGAACAGATCAGAACAACAGGAGCTAGAATTATTAAATATGAAATTAAAATGGGAGCAAAAGAAAATCTGTCAAACGACTTTCCACTTTTCCGTTTATCCGATTTCTATTTGATGAAAGCAGAAACTGAAATTCGTCTGGGAAGAAATGGTGACGAATGGGTGAATCCTATCAGATCAAGAGCAGGTGTTGATCCTTATTCCGGATGTACACTAGATCAGCTACTAGAAGAGAGAGGTAGAGAAATGTTTGTTGAGGGCCATCGCCGTCAGGATCTTATAAGATTCAATAAATGGCAAAATTCATGGTGGGAAAAAGCAGCCCACGGTCCTGAGCGTAACACCTTCCCTATTCCTCAATGGGCAATAGATGGAAACCCAAATCTTGGGAATTAATAGCTACTTTTGTAAAAAATACAATAAAATAATTAATAAATAGTTTAAAACATTAATAATTTAATTTTTAATAGTATGAGAAAACATAATTTTTTTAATCTATCGCTAACAGCATTATTATTAATGCTTGGGTTAGCAGTTACTTTTACATCATGTAAGAAAGATGATGATCCTGATCCAGACAATCCAGATATCGTTCTTGATGGAACTTATATCAAAGGCGCTGGTACTGCTTTAACTGAGTACGACACTAAAGGAATGATGAAAATCACTCGCAATGAGGTTGTTCAGGAAGACAGATCTACTCTAATGGAACTTTATGTTGCAGTTAAAGGTGGAGCAGACGGTTTCAACATTATTACTGTTGCAGGTTCTGAAATTACTATCATGGGACCAGGTTCTGATTTCGCAGAAGTAACTGAGCCTGATACTGATGAGCCAAAAGATGGGTTATGGAGAGGTTCCATAACAGCAACTGACACTAAATTTACAGTTCCTGAAGATGGTCTTTATCATGTTGCTTACGATTCTGAAGTAGGTATTGTAACTATTGCAAGAGTTAAGTGGGGACTTATTGGTGCAGCTACTGAAGGTGGCTGGGGCGAAAGTACAGAAATCGCTTCATCTGGTTTCGACTTAAACTCTATGACTTTCAGTGGAACTGATGTTAAATTAGTAAAAGGTGATTTTAAATTCCGTTATAGTAATGGTTGGAAAGTTATCCTTGATCCTGATTTCGACCTTGGTGATGGAAACACAGGTATCAAAGTAAATTCAAACTTTGGTGGTGCTGTTGACAATTTAGTTCCAGGTGGAGACAATATCGTTAATGATAATCCTGGTTATTATACAGTAACTATGGTTTGGACTTTAGGTGAAGGTTATGCTGCTACAGTTGAAAAAACTGGTGATCTTGAGGTTGTTGATTATTCAGCTGTTGATCTTGGTTTAGTAGGTGACGCTGTTATTGTTGACGGAGAACCTGTAGGTTGGGACGTTACTGTAATGAACCACACTCCTACTGTAGAAGATGAAACTACTTACACATGGACTTTCGAAGGTGTTGAGTTCTCAACTGCCGGTTCATTTAAACTTCGTCAAGGACAAGATTGGAATGGTAAAGTTATTGGATACCCAGACGTAGTAATGGGTGGTACTGCTGCTAACAATTTTGAAACTAATGGTGATGGTAACTTTGTTCCTACTGTTGATGGTGTTTACGATATTTCCTTCGTAATTGATGCATTAACTGAAACTTATACTTTCACTGTAAAAGAAGCAGGTGCTGCTGATCCTGAACTATTTATGTTAGGTGATGGTTGTGCTGCTGGTTGGGATAACACTGCTGCTCTTGCAATGAACGGTACTGATGGTTTATACACAATTACTGCTGACTTAACTGGAGGTGGTTATGTTAAATTTATCACTACTCTAGGACAATGGGCTCCAATGTATGGTACTGATGATACAGGTACTTCAACAGGTGGTCCATTAGTATTCAGAGAAACTGAATCAGATCCAGATCCAGCATCTATTCCTGTTGACGCAGATGGTAATTATACTATCACTGTTAACACAAATGATATGACTTATACAGTTGTAGCTAATTAATATTAGTTATTTAACTTTTATAAAATGCTGTCTGTTTTGTTTAAAACAGACAGCATTTTTTTATTTATAATATTACAAGCCTTACATAATTCCTATTACCATTTTCTATTTTACATATACAATTAGACTTGTTTTTATAGCAAAGCTAGCAATATTAACTAGTTTATCTGTGTTTGTAATTAATTAGCAAAATCCATCTGAAACCCCCAGCATACAAACGTTTGCAAAGAGTTAATATTAACGCTCGCCAATAGCCTAAAAAGCAATTAATTGATGTTAAATTATTATCAATTAAACTTATTTTGCTTTAAAACAATTAAATTTGATTGATTAATAAATGGTAATATAATTTCTTATACAATAATTTTTAGTTCAATAATTTTGGATTACATAATTCTCTATTCTAAGCCTTCTCATCTTATATGAGGAGGCTTTTTTTAAACTTATGCAAAGCATTTAGATTACTTATCAATGCTGTATTTTTCAAACGATTGTTAACACACTCCAGAAAGTCCATTTTAATGAGGACAATATGACTAATACTTACAGTTGTAAGTGACTACCTATTATTTTATGGGGTATATTTGTAAATTAATTTTAATATAATGAGAAAACTACAATTAATAATTTTATCTATTACACTGTTTCTTGCTAGCCCAGGTTTTGCACAGTTAATAACATTAGATCCAACTTTTCCTACCGATCAGGATGCTGTAATTGTAACTTTTAATGCTGCTCTTGGCAGCGGAGGTTTGGAAGGATATTCAGGTGATGTTTATGCTCATACAGGAGTAATAACAAATAATTCCAACTCAGGTTCCGACTGGAAATATGTAAAAGCAGCTTGGAATGAAAACATCCCCGAATGCAAAATGACTAATAAAGGTGGGGATATATGGGAGTTAAATATTTCCCCTTCTATCAGAGAATATTATGGTGTTCCTGAGGGGGAATCTATTTTGCAACTTGCATTTGTATTCAGATCTGCCGACGGTAGTTTGGAAGGTAAAACCGAATCAGGTGGAGATATTTTTTACGATGTGTCGCAGGCTGGTATTCAGGTATTGATAACCCTTCCGGAAGAAAATCAACTAATAGTTGAAACCGATGATATAATTCACATAGAAGGCTCCAGCACTGATGCCGACTCAACATTCCTTTATAATAATGAAACTCTGCTTTATGCAGGTACTCAAGCCAACTTCCAGTATGATTTAACAGTAACTGCTTCAGGATTAAATTATGTAAAAGCTGTTGCTAAAAACGCCACTCAAATGGTGGTGGATTCTTTTTCATATTATAACCGTCCGGCAGTTGTTATTGAAGATGTACCTGATGGAATTATTGATGGTATAAATTATATCGATGACAATACTGTTATATTATGTTTATACGCTCCAATGAAAAACTATGTGTTTGCAATTGGCGATTTTTCAAATTGGGAAATCAACGATGATGTTTATATGAAGCGCTCATCCGACGGTTCCCGATATTGGGTTCAATTAAATAATTTAGAAGCAGGAAAAGAATATATATATCAATATTTTATTGATGGAAACCTGAGAGTTGGAGATCCTTATGCCGACAAAGTTAGCGATCCGTGGAATGATCAGTATATTTCTTCTGCAACGTATCCCGATTTAATTGAGTATCCATCAGGAAAAACCAGTGGAATAGCTACAGTTTTCCAGACTGCACAAACTCCTTATGAGTGGCAAATACCGGATTTTTCAGCCCCTGACCATGAGAATCTGATAATATATGAATTATTAATAAGAGATTTTACTGATGATCATGATTTTCAATCACTTATCGATACGCTTAATTATCTTGACAGGTTAGGAGTTAA
This sequence comes from Marinilabiliales bacterium, assembly GCA_002869315.1. Taxonomy (GTDB): domain Bacteria; phylum Bacteroidota; class Bacteroidia; order Bacteroidales; family F082; genus BM524. Next base: position 18,917 of record PKTD01000034.1, read on the forward strand.
TGCAATTGAACTTATGCCTGTTAATGAGTTTGAAGGTAATCTATCATGGGGTTATAACCCGAATTATTATTTTGCAGTAGATAAATATTATGGCCCCAAAGATTCATTTAAGAGTTTCATCGATGCTGCTCATGAAAGAGGCATTGCAGTAATTATGGATATGGTTTTAAACCATGCTTATAACTCATGCCCCTTGGTAATGATGTACTGGGATTCACAAAATAATCGCCCTGCTGGTAATAATCCATGGTTTAACGTAGAGTCTCCAAATAATGCATATTCGTGGGGTTCTGACTTCAACCACGAGAGCCAGGCCACAAAAGACTTTGTTGATAGAGTAAATAAATATTGGCTGGAAGAATATAACATTGATGGCTTTCGTTTCGACTTTACAAAAGGTTTTACCAATACTCCCGGAGATGGTGGTGGTTACGATCAGTCGCGAATTGATATACTCAAACGTATGAGCAATGTATTATGGGAAAGCAATCCTGATGCATACGTTATTTTAGAACATTTTGCTGATAACTCTGAAGAGAAAGTTTTGGTTAACAATGGCATGATGATATGGGGAAATATAAATTATAATTATAATGAAGCTACTATGGGTTGGAATGATAATTCTAACTTCTCTTGGGTTTCTTATCAGGAAAGAAATTTCAGTTCTCCAAATCTCGTGGGTTATATGGAAAGCCATGATGAGGAGAGACTGATGTTTAAAAATAAAGAATATGGAAATTCCAACGGGACAGATTATAATGTAAAAAGTCTTGGAACCGGACTCGAGAGAAACGGAATGGCGGCAGCATTTTTTATTACTATTCCTGGCCCAAAAATGATTTGGCAGTTTGGGGAATTGGGGTATGATTACTCAATAAATACTTGTGAAGATGGTTCCATTGATGAGTCATGTCGTGTGGCTCCAAAACCAATACGCTGGGATTATTTTGAAAATTGGCAAAGAGCAAAATTATTTTATGTTTATCAGGCATTAATAGAACTTAAGAAAAATGAAGCTGCTTTTAGCACTAACGATTATAGTCTGTCACTTTCAGGGGCAACCAAAAGCATACATCTAAATCATGATGATATGGATGTTACTATTATTGGAAACTTTGGAGTGAATACTGAATCTATCAATCCTAACTTCCAGCAAACCGGAACATGGTATGATTATTATACCGGCAACTCCATTGAAGTAAATAATACTTCATCAACTATAGATTTGGAAGCAGGAGAATATCATATTTATACCACAAAGCAACTCGATACTCCTCAAGTATTGGGAATCAAAAATATTGATGATGAATCTAACATGAGGATTAATATATATCCAAACCCTGCAAACAATATGATTAATATTAACTTTTTGGATGATAATTACTCTAAATCAACCATTGAACTTTATAATATAGAAGGAAAACTAATGAAGAGTCTATATACGGTTCAAAAAAATAACAATATCAGTGTTAACGATATCAGTAATGGTATATATATGCTTAAAATAAATACACTGTTTAATATTTATTCCAAGAAGGTTTTAATTAATTAGGATAATACTTATAGGCTAATAAAATAAAAAACGGCAATAATGCCGTTTTTTTTATGTATAAAAAAACCCTTCCTGTTCAGGAAGGGTTCAAACCAAATTAATTAATGAAAAAGCTATTTATGCTTGCTTCCATCTTTTTTTTCATCCTTCTTCGACATTTTTTTGTCGTTACAGGATTTTTTGTCGAAATCATGTTTGCAACATGATTTTTTAGCGTCACAATTTTTCTTCGTTTTCGCGTCTTTTGCCTTTTTATCTTTATCGTCATCACCCATTGTTTTTGTGATAGCGATAGTTTCAGTTACCTGAGCGTATGATGTCATTGCCATTCCACCCATAAATAACATGCTTAAACTTAATGCTAATAATTTTTTTCTCATCGGTATAAATATTAAATATGTTTTTTAATCTTAATTTCTTTTTGTAGTTTTACTCATTCTGTAAAAGTATTCAAAATACCTTTATTTGCACATGACAAAACTAATTGGTTTAAAACAGGCCTGCTGTTAACCGGCTGTTAATAACTGTTAATAATATGTTAATTCCAAAAATTAAATCGCCCCATTGGCTTAATTTTGATTAAATATTCGATAAAGTGAATAAGAGGACACTAAGATTAATAATAGTTTTAAGTTCAATAGCATTGGCAGGGATAGTATTTACCCAGGTATATTGGGTGAAGGAAGCTGTGGATTTGAAAAAGGAACAGTTTGACAACAGTGTCCGTATTGCCAGCAAAAGCGTAGTTAATCAGTTTCTTAATCAGATGAGCGACAGTATTTTTAAAGAAAAAATCTATTTGCTTTCTTGCAGAAAAGATCACCTGGTAATTACTGATTATATACAGCCAACATTACTCGATTCATTAATAGATTCAGAATTTGGGTGTATGCATATTGGCAATAAGTATTATTATGGCATTTATAATAAACCAAGTGGTAAGTTTGTTGCAGGCAACTTTGAAAACTATGAAGAAAAAATTAGAAATTCTGAATTCCAGTTTTCTCTATATAGTATTTATAGGCCCGGCGACTATTATTTAAGTATTTACTTTCCTTCTAGTACTAGTTATGTAATTAGTAAGATGAAAAGAATGATAGCCTTTTCAGCCATATTGCTTATAGTGCTTATAACATCACATATATTTGTCGTTTATACTATTTTCCGACAGAAAAAATTATCGGAAATTAAAAATGATTTCATTAATAATTTAACGCATGAGTTTAAAACACCTATTGCTACAACCTCACTGGCGGCAGAAATGCTTGTAAAGGAAAACATCAATAAAATCCCATTAAAAGTCAAGAAATATGCCAATGTAATACTGTATGAAAATACTCGTTTACAAACTCAGGTTGAGCAAATTTTAAGGATCGCTTCCCTCGAAAAGGGTAATTTCAATTTCAAATACGAGAAAATTGATATCCATCAATTGATAAGTAGTGTGATAGTAAGTTTTGAACTCCGAATTGAAAAAAGTAAAGCAAGAATAACCACAAAATTAAATGCCAAGGATAGTGTTGTTTCAACTGATATAACCCACTTAACAAATGTGATTTATAATTTGGTTGATAATGCAATGAAATATTCCCCAAAAGTTCCTGAAATAATTATAGAAACTAAAAATTCTAAAAAAGGCATTTTAATAAAAGTTGAAGATAAGGGTATTGGCATAGCAAAAAAATATCATAAGGATGTTTTTAAAAACTTATTCCGCATCCCCATGGGTAATATTCAGGATGTAAGAGGTTTTGGCTTAGGCTTGTATTACTCAAAATATGTAGTTGAAAGTTTAGGAGGTAGTATTGACTTACAAAGTGAAATTGGAAAAGGCTCAACTTTTGAAGTATATTTACCGATGAAAAAGTTAAAGAAAATGTAAGTATCTAGATATTATATCGTAGATAAATAAATAAACATGATATGAATGAAGGTGAAGAGAAAAATAAGGTAAAAATCTTATTCGTTGAAGATGATCCAAATTTGAGTATGGTTCTTAAGAATTACCTTGAGATGATTGGCTATGAGGTTGACCATGGTAAAGATGGCGAAGAGGGTTTAAGTTTGTTTAAATCTAATAGTTATGATATAGCTATACTTGATATTATGATGCCTAAAAAAGACGGACTTACCTTAGCATCCGAAATTAAGGAAATACAAGCATCAATACCTATAATTTTCCTTACTGCAAAGAACCAAAAGGAAGACAAACTCGAAGGTTTTAAGCAGGGTTGCGACGATTATATAACAAAGCCTTTTAGCACTGAAGAACTTAATTTAAGAGTAAAAGCCATACTCAAAAGGTGTAAAAATATGGAGATGTCGTCTACACCTGTAATTGAAAAATATAATATTGGAAAATTTCTGTTCGACTCAACTAATTTGGTTTTAACCTTAGATGAAGATGAGAAACGACTCACTCGTAAAGAAGCATCTTTGCTAAAATTGCTTTGCGAAAACAAAAATGAGTTGCTGGCAAGGGAGGTTGCTCTTGAGACAGTTTGGGGAGAAAACGACTATTTTATTGGCAGAAGCATGGATGTTTTTATTGCCAAACTTCGTAAATATTTAAAAGCTGACCCCAATGTTAAAATCACAAATGTTCATGGCATTGGGTTCAAACTTGAGATCGAAGAGTAATAAATGTATTAATCATCATCAAGTAACATTAACAGAAAAGAATATTTCATTGCAGTTTCTTTAAATATCTCAAACCTTCCGGAAGCTCCACCATGGCCAAAATCCATATTCGTCCATAATAATAAGGGATTACTATCGGTTTTTAATTTCCGTAATTTAGCAACCCATTTGGCTGGTTCCCAATACTGTACCTGTGAGTCGTGCAAACCTGTCGTTACAAGCATTGCAGGATATTCCTTTGCCTCAACATTATCATAAGGAGAATAAGAAAGCATATATTTATAATACTTTTCATCATTTGGGTTTCCCCACTCATCATATTCGCCAGTTGTAAGTGGTATTGATTCATCTAACATTGTGGTAATAACATCCACAAAAGGAACTGCTGCCAATATACCTTTAAATAATTCGGGACGCATATTTATAATACTTCCCATTAATAATCCTCCGGCACTTCCGCCATAGGCAAATAATTTTTCTGATACAGTATATTTTTCTGATATTAAATATTCTGCAACATCTATAAAATCAAAAAAAGTATTCTTCTTATTCAATAATTTTCCATCTTCGTACCACTTTCTACCTAACTCTTCGCCTCCTCTAATATGTGCAATGGCAAAAATAAAACCTCTGTCAAGCAAACTTAATCTGGCTGATCTAAATGTTGACTCTACAGTAATTCCATAGGAGCCATACCCATAAAGCAATAGAGGGTTATTGCCATCTTTAATTAGCCCTTTTTTATAAACAATAGAAACAGGCACTTCCACCCCATCTCGTGATTTTGCATATATCCTTTCGGTAACATATTTATCAGAATTATAATCTCCTACTACCTCATCAACTTTTATTAAGTACTTATTTCCGTTATTCAAATTATAATTATAAACCGATCTCGGTGTTTTTAGTGAAGTATAAGCATAACGAAACTCATTACTCTTATAATTTGGGTTTTGCATGCCCATGGCAAAATAATCATCCTCAAGGAATTTAATATAATGATATTTGGAAGTATTTATATCAACCACCCTAAATCTTGGAAGTCCGTTTTCTCTTTCAAAAATTATATAATGGTTTTCAAACTCCTCAATATCTTCAAGAAGAATATTATCAATATGGGAATGTATTTCTTTCCAGTTTTTAAAGTTTGTATCATTATCCTTTACCTCCATAATTTTAAAATTAGGAGCATTATAGTTCGTTAGGATTATAAATCTTTCACCCTGATGATAAATACTGTATTCAAGGTCCTTTTCCCTTTTATTAAAAATTGTAAACTTTCCTTCAGGATTATCGGCCTGCAAAATTCTATACTCATCAGAAGTAGTGCTTTTGCTTCCAATTACCAGGAACTTATCTGATTTAGTTTTATAAATATAGGTAGTAAAAGTTGAATCCTTCTCATGATAAATAAGTTTATCCTCTTCAACAGATGTTCCTAGTATATGTTTATAAATCTTATAGGGCCTGAGGGTTTCATCTTTAACTGTGTAAAAAACTGTTTTATTATCATTGGCCCAGCACATATTGCCAGAAGTATTTTTTATTTCATCATCCAAAACTGCACCAGTCTTAAGATTTTTGAACTTAATAGTGTACTTCCTTCTACTAACAGTATCTACGCTAAATGCTAATAAATTGCTATTGTCACTAATCTCCCATGAACCAATATTAAAATAAGAGTATCCTTCGGCCATTTTATTTCCATCCAGCATTACTTCCTCAGAACTGCTTTCTTCCAATGCCCGGCGACAATAAACAGGGTATTCACTTCCTTGTATAAAACGATGATAATATTTATAAGCTTTTAATACAAAAGGTACTGACTCATCATCCTGTTTTATACGTCCTACAATTTCATCATAAATTTGTTTTTGTAAGCCTTCAGTTGATTTCAATACATCTTTAGTATAATTATTCTCTTTTTCAAGATAATCAATTACCTCCTGATTATCTCTATCATTGAGCCAATAATAATCATCATGACGTATATGACCGAATTCATTAAAAATTTTAGTATCAATTTTAGCAATTGGAATTTTGCTCATAAAATTTGATTTTGAATTTTGACTCACGAATATTGACTAATTGTTTTAATTGCCAATAGAATGAGATATTTAGAATAAACTAAAAATAAAGACTTACACCCAGGCTTGGCATAAACGGAAGTTGATAAACTACCTCATTGGTAACTAAATCCACATAGAAAATATTTTTTCTGTCGTATACATTAGTGACGCTAAGATTAGTTACTAGTTTGGTATTTGCTGCCAAAAAGAAATTTCTTTTAATATCTATATCCAATCGATGGTATGTTGGTAATCTACCCTGAAAAATTTCATCATACAATATACCCAATTGTCCATTCTCATATATATAATTTGAATTTATGCCATTTGGAAAAGTGAGGTGCTCATAAAATCCCTGTACTTGTGTAAATGGGAATCCTGTACCAAAATTCCATCTTGCGCTAAACTCCCACTGTTTTCTTTGACCAGTTATATACGACATTATCATATTGATATTATGACGTCTATCGAAGTGAGGGGTATAAGTAATCATATTACCATCTTTGTCTTCATATTGACGTTCTACAAAACCAAGCGAGTAAACTACCCAAAAATAAAATTTATTATAGTCATATTTTAATACCATATCGGCACCATATGCCTGTCCTTTTTCTATAATAAAATCTTTAGTCTCAACATCAGAAGCCCCTGTTGGAGGTTTATTATTTTCATCATAGATTTTAAATCTATTGATATTTGTTAACTGTGGAAAATACTTATAATAACCTTCAATATTTAAACTTAATCTATTGCTTAAGTCAATTTCTGCACCAATAATAGCATGTGTTGATTTTTGTAGTTTGCTATTAACATCTTTTCCATCAAATGTTTCAGGCAGGTTAGTTGGTCCTGTAAGGAAACCTGAAAAAAGGTTAACTACATCTCTATCGGAGGAAGCGGCTATAAGATTTTGGGAATACATACCACCGGCAAATTTAAAACGTAAGCCAGGTGTGGCATTATATTTTACTGCCAGTCGAGGTTCAGGTGAAATCTCTGCCATTGAAGCATACCATTGAAGACGTACACCTGGCTCAATAATAAATTTTCCAAGAATAGATTTGTATTTAAAATAAATCCCCAGTTGGGTAGTATTTTCCGACTGTTCTATTTTGCTTCCAACAAAGTTTACCAATTCATAATCAGTCCTGTAGCCTTCAAGTTCGATTCCATATTTAAATTCATCTTTTCCGATGAAATAAGTAAAATCCAATCCTCCATTAAAGCCACCTATAGAACTTGAACGATTGGAAAGAGTGGTTGAATTTATACTACTTGTGTATTCAGAATATGCAAATCTACCTTCCAGTAGTACTGGTGATTTACCGGGAATAACAACAAAGTTAGCACCTCCACCATAAGAGTTCCAACCAAAATCAGAAATGGATTTATAATTATTTACTTTATCATTGAAGTTAAATCCAAACAAACTAAATTTTGATCCATTACCTGCACTTATAGTTGCTTTACCGTAAACATCCAAAAAATTAAAAGGAAGTCCGTCTTCATCAATATAATCATATAACACCTTTGAACTTTGCTCAAGATAAGAGTTTTTAACCGACAGTATAAATGTAGCACTCCCTTTTCCGGGCTCTTTTTGTTTAACAATTGGCGCCTCCAAAACAGCCTTTGCACCAAATGTGGAAGCACTGACTGAACCAGAAAAACGTTTTTTATTTCCGTCTTTTGTTGTGATGTCCATAACTGAAGAAATACGACCACCATGTTCAGCATTATAACCACCGGTATAAATGTCTGCGTTCCTTATTAATTCTGTTTCAAAAACCGAGAATAAACCAATTGAATGGAATGGATTATAAATCATCATACCATCCAGCATTACTTTATTCTGTATAGGAGATCCTCCACGGATATAAAATTGTCCTCCCTGATCTCCCGTAAATACAACTCCTGGTATTACCTGCAAATACTGGGCAATATCTGCCTGCCCGCCAATACTGGGTATTGCTTTTATTTCTTTAGGTGTAATCTTTACTACTGATGTTCTGGTTTCTGTTCTTGCGGCTATACGTTCACCACTAATGGTAACTGTTTCCAGTTCAAAAGATGATTTCTTTAAATATAATTGTTTATCTAATATCTTATTGTCTTCAAGTAAAACAGGTATATTAATTGTGTCGAAACCTAAATATGTAACCTGCAATATGTAAGATCCCTGGGGCACTCTGCTAATAAGGAAGTAACCATTAATATCTGCTGATCCACCAAAATTTGTTCCTTTCAGTATAACATTTGAAAACATTGCAGGCTCACCAGTCTCCTCTTCATAGATAAAACCACGTATAGCAGCATTTTGTGCAACAGTATAAATCGGCAATAAAACGACACTTAACAATAAGGCTATCAGTAATTTATATTTTAACATCATTTCTGAGCAATTTTTTAAAAAATAAACGCCCAAATTACTTAAAAAGTATTAACACATTGCCTTATTGAGCAAAAAAAAGAGGGTTTAAAAAAAACCCTCTATAACTCAAAAAAGAATTGGAATATATATCGACAGGTATTAATACCTGATAATGGTGAAACTAGATACTGCTGCTTCAGCATCAATAAAAACTTTGTTTGTTGCTTCATCAAAGTTTGAAGTAATATACTCTCCCCTGTCAGTCTTCTCAAAACCTTTAAGTGTTTTTCCTGATAGAACTGATTCAAGAGATAATTTACAACCAGATGATTTTGGCACATTAATTACAATTTCAGATGCACCTGCTGACAAATTAATGTCAGAAGTGTTGTAGAGGTCGCCTAACACAATATTAATAGATGTTGCGCCACCTTCAATATCAAGTCTTCTTACTTTATATTTTTTTAAATCGAAATCAATTTTTGCTGCTCCGGCTTCCAAATCTATATCCCATACAGGCATTTTATTCAGTGAAATATTTACCGTATTTCTGTTGTTTTTTCCAAGGTTTATGGAAGTGCTTTCAATTTCAATATTTATGTCAGATGTGCTATCACTTGTTTTTAAGATATAACTGTATTCTGCACTATTTCCTTTTCTATCAAAATAAAGCAAGTCGTTAGTTGTATCGTCAATTACAAATTTACCCGCAGCTGCATCCATGTATAAGTCAACATAGGAAGAACTATCATCATAAGGTATATTGAAAGTTTGAGTAGTATACTTATAATCAGACTCATCGTCATCATCCCATCGGTCATAGTCATGATGACTAAAGAAATCAAAAGACCTTGAATCATCATAATACTCAGTTCTGTTTACCATAAATGTTAATGAAGCACCTAAAACTGCTAGAACAAGTATTACCTTTATCCAGTCGTTTACTGGAATAATAGAAACTCCCCATAGCACTAAAAATACAGGCCATAATCTCCACATAGAAACCCAATCGAAATAAACGATATTCAGGTTTTGTAGAATAAAAAGAACTCCTGCAAATATTAAGATAACTCCCCAAAATATATTTCTAAATTTCATTTTCTTAGATTTTAAATATTCAATTAAAATAATTATTTATTATTGTCATCATCCTTGTTTGGCTCCGCAGAAACAACTTGTTCTGCAGTTGCGTTATTATTAGACGAAGAAAGAATTTCCGGTTTAATCATCATTACTCCCAATATAACGAGTACTATCGGCCAAAAGTCGATAACATTATAAAATGGGAATACTCTGTCGAATAAAATTATTAAACCAATAAGAATAAGGACAATTCCGGCAATAAGACTGGTGTTATTTTTCTTCCTTTCGTTAGATTCACCATGACCAGATACATCTTTATTGTCCATTGTATCATGCGTCGCTTCTGTATGGCCGGTTTTCGTAAAACCCATTGGTTCTGCAGGTATTACTATCCATAAAATTATATATGCTAGAAAGCCTCCGCCTCCAAAAATAAGGAGCAAAACAAAGGCAATTCTTATTAATGCAATATCAACGTTGAAATAATTGGCAAGTCCTCCGCAAACACCGCCTATCATTTTATCGCTAATTGATCTGTAAAGTCGTGATGTATTTTCCATGATATTTTTTTTAGTAATTTTTACGGCAAATATAAAGTCGTAATCAAGGCCAGACTATATTTATTCGGCGAATGGGGGAATAAGGTCGGTAAAAGGCGATACTAATTATTTTGTATTAACAAAATTTAATATTCATCAAAAACTATACTACATTTTCAAATATTCTATATTTACTTGACAATTCATGAATATCTGCAACTATGTGAATCTTAGTTTGTTTCTGTTATTTTAAAACAGGCTTTCCATATATTTGTGATTTAATTAACAGACAATTAAGCACATAGCTTTATTAAAAAGCACTTTAAATAGTCGGGATATGTAAAAAATATCGAATAAATTTACTACTTTTACGCCCCTGAAAAATCAGAGGGATTTAATAAATATTTAACATAATTGAATTAATTAATTTACAACAAACATGAATAAAATTAAAGTAGCTAATCCGGTAGTTGAACTTGAGGGTGATTAAATGACCAAGGACCTTGCTTTAATTATTCACAGAAGTGAAGTATCGTGCGAGCACTATTTAAACACTGAAGACTTTCTTTCAGCACTTGACGAGAGGCTAAAAGCAAAGTTATCATAAAAAACCAAATTAAAATGTCGAATTTAAAAGAAAGATTATACAAAAAAATAGAGGCACATCGTCCACGTATAAAACGTTTACTTGATGAACACGGGGAAACCGTTGTTAACGACGTAACTGTTCAGCAAATTATCGGTGGAATGAGGGGTATTAAGAGTTTAATTACTGATATCTCATACCTTGACCCTTACGAGGGAATAAGATACAGAGGATATACTCTTCCTGAGGTATTTGACAAATTACCAAAACCAAAGGGAGCTAAAATGCCTTACGTTGAAGGTCTCTTTTATCTATTGCTAACAGGTGACATACCAACAGAAGATGAGGTATCGGAACTTACTTACGAATGTGTTTTCCGTCGTCAACTTCCAAAATATGTTTACGAAGTTATTGATGCTTTCCCAAATAACAGCCATCCGATGGTTATTCTTTCTGCCGCAGTGATGTCTATGCAGAGAGAATCTATTTTCAATTTGAAATACCAGCGTGGTATGGACAAAACTGATTATTGGGATCCAACCTTCGAAGACGCATTGAACTTAATGTCGAAACTGCCTGTTATAGGGGCCCATATCTATAATAAACTTTATGCAAAACGAAGTAATGTTTATCAGGATCCTACTCTTGATTTCGGCGGAAACTTTGCATATATGATGGGTAAAGAACTCCCTTATGATGATGTTTCAAGAATGTACTTTATTTTACATGCTGATCACGAAAGTGGAAATGTTAGTGCGCATACTGGTCACCTTATTGCCAGTTCATTATCCGATGTTTATTATTCAATATCAGGTATGATTAACGGACTTGCCGGGCCGCTGCACGGATTGGCTAATCAGGAGGTTCTGCGTTGGATACAGGATTTAAGAGCAAAAATGGGAGACAAAGTTCCAAGTGAAGATGTGATGAAGAAATTTGTTTGGGATACTCTGGAAAGCGGACAGGTAGTTCCAGGCTTCGGACATGCAGTACTTCGTAAAACAGACCCAAGATATCAGATCCAAAGAGATTTTAGTCTTGAACATTTTCCTGAGGATGAACTGTTTAAATATGTTGATATGCTTTACAAAGTTGTCCCTCCAATATTGCAGAAACAGGGGAAAGCAAAAAATCCATGGCCAAATGTTGATGCACAATCGGGAGTTGTTCAATGGCAATATGGTGTAACCCAATATGACTATTATACAGTTCTTTTCTCAATAGGAAGAGCATTAGGTGTTTTAGCCAATATTATTTGGGACAGAGCATTAGGCTTCCCGTTGGAAAGACCAAAATCTATTACAACTGATATGCTTGAACAATTGGTTGGAATAAAGAAATAAAATACAATATTCGTATATTTGAAGCCCTGACATTAAAGCGTCAGGGCTTTTTTATTTATATATCATGATCCTTCAGAAAGAAATATCATTACAACCTATGTCAAAAGGGTTTCATAATATTGACAATATTATAATGCAATCACTGGGTAAATTGCCCGAAACAGCAATACTAAATGTGTTTGTAAAACATACTTCTGCCGCCCTTATGATAAATGAAAACGCCGATCCAGATGTGAGGCACGATATAAATTCTCTTTTGGAGAAAATGGCTCCCGAATCAGCACCATTTTACCGGCACACTATGGAAGGACCAGATGACATGCCTGCACATTTTAAAAGCGCAGTATTTGGAAGTTCCATAAGTATTCCTGTTTCCAACCATCGTTTAAATATGGGCATTTGGCAGAGTTTGTTTTTTTGTGAGTTCAGAAATCATGGAGGTAGCAGGAAGATTGTACTTAGTCTTTATTATTGATTAGCCTTGTCTCACTTTCAACATAAGATTGTAATTGGGGATAAAACTCCTTGAAATGCTCTTCCAGTTTATCATAATTTTCGATAAGTTGATCAACTGCATTTCGCATCCCCGAAATATTTGAGGTTCGTCTGTCCATTCCGTAAAATACCTTTTTTAATTCATCAGTGTCAGCATAGCCTCCCAGCCAATTCTGACTTATCATAAAAGGTAGTATTCGTTGGCTTCTAGCCGGAAGTATGAAAAAATTTCTTTTTAATAAAGAGTATACTTTTTTTGTATAAGTGTTTAATGGCTCCGTACTATAATTATCCCATTTAGTAGCTAAAAAATGATCGTAATAAATATCAATTATAATACCGGAGAATTTTCCATATTCACTTCTGATTAATGACATGCTATTCTTAACTATCTCATGTCTATCAGTAAAACTATCAATTTTCCGGTGAAGTATTATACCATTAGCAATTCCTTCAGTATAATTCTTATGCTTTTTCCCTTTTACAGAATCTGCAATAAAGTTACCTATCATCAACTTATCATCATCACCCGACAAATGTGCATGTGCTAGAAAATTCATGCTGCAAAAGTAATTAATTACTTGAGCATTATTTTAGACTAACAAACTCCTCTTCAGATACGAAATTATAGTACAATAATACTATCAAAATTCAATTTATAATCATTATAGATTGATTTATAAACCCCATGTTTTGGTTTTTATTTGATAATTTTGCAAACGTTTTCTATTTATATAAAAGATAAATATTATGCAAGATTTACTATTACTAGGTGACGAAGCAATAGCACAGGGGGCCATCGATGCCGGAATATCCGGAGTTTATGCATATCCTGGCACACCTTCCACCGAAATTACAGAATATATACAGGCTTCAAAAGAAGCTGAAGACAGAGGAATTAAATCGATGTGGTCGGCAAATGAAAAAACGGCTATGGAAACAGCCATAGGTATGTCGTATGCAGGGAAAAAATCGCTGGTTTGTATGAAGCATGTTGGACTTAATGTAGCGGCTGATGCCTTCGTAAACTCTGCTATTACAGGTGCGAACGGAGGACTTGTTGTTCTTTCTGCCGACGATCCATCAATGCATTCTTCACAAAATGAACAGGACTCTCGTTTCTACGGAAAGTTTTCTATGATACCTGTTATGGAACCGTCAAACCAGCAGGAAGCCTATGATATGACACGTTATGCATTTGAACTTTCAGAGAAATTTGAAATTCCGGTTTTATTAAGAATAACAACACGTCTGGCACATTCCCGCTCAGGTGTTAAAAGAGTACAACCACAGGAGCAAAATGAAATGAAACTCCCGTCAAACTTACGTCAGTTTGTGTTACTTCCTTCAATTGCCAGAAAACAATATAATGCCCTGTTAAACAAACAACAGGCAATGGAAGAAGATGGTATAACATCAGGTTTTAATAAGTATATTGAAGGAGATAATAAATCTCTGGGTATAGTCGCATGCGGATTGGCTTACAACTATTTAATTGAAAATTATAAAGATGGTAAACTTCCTTATCCTGTACTAAAAATCAGTCAGTATCCTGTACCAAAAACAATGTTACAGAAGTTGTATGATGAAGTAGAAGAGATTCTTATCCTGGAAGAAGGATATCCTATAATAGAGGAACTATTAAGAGGTTATCTTAATTTGGGGAAAAAAGTTAGTGGCCGTATGGATGGAACCGTACCTAGAGCAGGTGAACTAAACCCAAACATTGTTGCTAAAGCAGTTGGTTTAGAAGTACTTGATGGCTTTGAGGGCTCATCAAATGTAAAACCACGTCCTCCTCGTTTGTGCGATGGCTGTGGTCATTGGGATGCATTCGGAGCTTTAAATGAAGCCCTTAAACCTTACTCAGGTGGCAGAGTACTATCTGATATAGGATGTTATACATTAAGCGCCCTACCTCCTTTACAATCTATTAACAGTTGCGTGGATATGGGTGCATCTATCACTATGGCTATAGGAGCATCTGAGGCAGGACTTATTCCGGCAGTTGCTGCTATCGGAGATTCCACTTTTACTCATTCAGGAATTACCGGACTTTTAGATGCTGTTAACAGGAAAGCAAATATTGTTGTCTTAATTAATGACAATTCAACCACTGGAATGACAGGTGGACAAGATTCATCAGCATTAGGAAAAGTGGAAGATATTTGTCGTGGAGTTGGTGTTGAAGAAGATCATATTAAACTTATAAAACCATTACGTCGGAATTTTGAAGAGAACGTAGAAATAATAAGTAAGGAATTAGAGTATGAAGGGGTTTCAGTTGTAATTGCACGACGTGAGTGTGTTCAAACTTTAGCGAGAAGAATGAAACTAAAACATGCTAATAAATCTGCAACTACTAATTAAAATTATTAATCTTTAAAATTGTATAAGATGAAGAAAGATATAATACTTGCAGGCGTTGGCGGCCAAGGTATATTAACTATAGCAACAATAATTGGAACTGCAGCACTTTCAGAAGGTCTCTTTTTAAAACAGGCTGAAGTTCATGGAATGAGCCAGAGAGGTGGAGATGTGCAATCACATATGCGAATTTCTTCAAACGAAATTGCCTCCGACCTTATACCTGAGGGAAAAGTTGATATGATAATATCAGTGGAACCAATGGAGTCTTTGAGATATGTAAATATGCTAAACAGAAAAGATGGATGGCTCATTACCAGTATGAATCCGTTTGATAATATTTCCGACTACCCAGAACTTGAGGATATTCTTAATGATATTTGGAAATTACCACATTATGTAACTATCGATGCTAATAAAGTTGCCAAAGACAAGGGCTCTGTTAAGGCTGCTAATATTGTTGTTTTAGGTGCTGCTTCGCCCTATTTAAACATTAATTATGAATTACTTGAAAATGCTATAAAGAAAGTATTCAAAAATAAGGGTGAAGACATTATTAATCTGAATCTTTTAGCATTAAAAGCAGGAAGAGATTATGCTGAAAAGCATACATAAATATCTATTGTTTTTTTTATGTAATTAATATTTTAATACGGCATTTTTGTGTCGATTTATAACATATTAATTATTTTCTCGTTTTCCTTTTTTATTCAAAAAAGTAATTACCTACTTTTGGCGAAATTTTGTCTACTATGTTAAAAAACATTTTCATTGTTTTATTGCTAATAATATCTTTATTATCATGTAATACATCATTAAATAATGATAGTTATAATGGTAATGAAGAAGCAAATATTTATATACCTAAAACCGAGTATGGAATTATTGTAGATAGCCTATTTGTAGTTAAGGACAAGGTTAAGAAGAATGAATTTTTGGCAGATATTTTATTAAAATATAAAGTAGACTATTATTATATCGATTATATAGCCAGATATACCCGCGATACTTTTGATGTGAGAAGAATAAGGTCTGGCAATAACTATACTGTTATTTGCGACAATGATACTTCAAAGAAAGCCTTGTATTTTGCTTATGAAATTAACCCTTACCGCTATGTATTGTATAATTTTAAGGATAGTTTACTTGTAAACAAGGGAGTTAAAGAAGTAGTTATTAAACCAGACACCATAAGCGGGGAAATTAGTTCCTCACTATGGAATTCCATTGCTGAAATTGGTGGAGACCCTAATCTTGCCAACAGTTTATCAGAAGTATATGCATGGACGATCGATTTTTTTGGACTTCAAAAAGGTGATAAGTATACTGTTTATTATGAAAAACAATATGTTGATGGAGAGTATATAGAATTAGGTAAAATTATTGCAGCCAATTTCCATCATATTGGAAATGACAATTATGCATTTTATTTTGTTCAAAACAATGAAGGAGATTATTTTGATGAAAAGGGTAATAGTTTGCAGCGCACATTTCTAAAGGCGCCTTTGAGATATTCCAGGATAAGTTCTGGCTTTTCGCATTCCCGTTTACATCCTGTATTAAAAATTAGGAGACCACATCATGGGGTTGATTATGCAGCGCCTTCAGGAACACCTGTTTATACAGTAGGAGATGGCATAGTTATTAAAAAAGGATATCAGAAAAGAGGCGGTGGAAATTATATTTCCATAAAACACA
>PKTD01000212.1 GCA_002869315.1 Marinilabiliales bacterium
CGGGCTAGTTTCTTAATACCAGCCATATCTTTCCTTTCCTTTTCACTTTGAAGAATTTTTCGATATAAGGCATCGGCATCCTCACTGTGAATATGCAGGTAATTATCGAGATTACGTTTTATAATATCATGAATATAATTTCTAATAGTTTGCCCTCCAGGTTCGATATGTTGCGAACCTAGTTTAGTTTTGGTCTGTGATTCAAAAACAGGTTCCGAAACCTTTATGGAGATAGCGGCAAAAATTGAAGTCCTGATATCACTTGTCTCGAAATCTTTATTAAAAAATTCGCGTATTGTCTTCACCACAGCCTCTCTGAAAGCGTTTTGATGAGTTCCTCCCTGTGTTGTATGCTGTCCATTTACAAAAGAATAATACTCTTCACTATAGGTTCTGGAACTATGGCTGAAGGCACATTCAAAATCGCCTTCTTTAATATGTATTATGGGATATAGTAGCGGACCATTTCCATTTAAATTATGCTCCAAAAGATCTATCAAACCATTTTTGGCTTCCATCTTTTGTCCGTTGAAAAGTATTGTTAATCCATTGTTGAGGAAAACATAATTCCACAACATTTCTTCAACATAGTCGAAGATATACTTATAATTTCCAAAAATTTCCTGATCCGGAACAAATGATATAAAAGTTCCCTGTTTATCGTCACTGGAAATAATCATTTCATCATTTATTACTGCACCGCGATTATATTCAACAACTTTAGTTTTTCCTTCTCTAACCGATTGGGCTTTAAAATATTCAGATAATGCATTTACGGCTTTCGAGCCAACACCGTTAAGGCCTACAGCCTTCTTAAAAACCTTGGAATCATATTTTGCACCGGTGTTTATTTTACTTACACAAGCATCAACCTTACCCAGCGGCATTCCACGGCCAAAATCTCTAACACTTACTTCTCTTTCATTAATTGTAACTTCAATGGTTTTACCATGGCCCATTACAAACTCATCGATGGAATTATCAATTATTTCTTTCAGAAGAACATAAATACCATCGTCTTGTGAACTACCATCTCCAAGTTTTCCAATATACATTCCCGGACGGAGCCTTATATGCTCTTTCCAATCCAGTGACCGTATACTATCATCATTATATTCTGCCGACATTTATTCTGAATTTCCGGCTAAAATATTAACTAGTTTGGCACGAATCACAAAACGCTAATTTAGTTTTTAAACAAAAATTGTTGAAAACATTGTTCAGCAAAGGCTTTCAGCAACTTACATTATTGTCAAAAATGCATTTTTTTGTAAAATTTAAAATTGATGCATTTTGTACAAACAATTACTTTTTAGATTTTTTCGTATTAATTCCAAATACTGGGTATAAGCCACAAAAACCAATAAATGCAGTTGCCAATGGCAATAATCCTACTAAGCCCCACCATGTTTGATAGTAATACCCTAAGGCTCCAATTATAATTGCTAGTATAATTCTTACCACCTTGTCAACTGTTCCTACATTCTGT
This sequence comes from Marinilabiliales bacterium, assembly GCA_002869315.1. GTDB lineage: Bacteria > Bacteroidota > Bacteroidia > Bacteroidales > F082 > BM524. Next base: position 1,490 of record PKTD01000212.1, read on the forward strand.
TTCATATCTATAAGTTTAATATTTTAGAACAAATATAAATAGTATTATAATAAGTTTTGTAAATCCCCAACGACCAAATCAAGAATAATCCACCTTTTTGGTTATGATGATAGTTTATATAACTATAATTCAATTATTTAAGCAAATGAGTATATACAGATTTCGGTTTAAACCTTTTTCTTTAATTTCAGTTTACCAAAAGAAATAAGTAAAACACCACTAATGGTCATGGCACCTCCAATAAGTTGATTTGCGCCAGGAAACTGTCCGAATAATATAAATCCACCAATTAGTACAAAAATACTTCTTGAGGTACCTATCATTGATGCCTTTGAAGCGTCTATATATTTTATTGTCATATATCCCAATGTTCCGGTAAGAAAAGGACCTAAAACAGAACCTATACTTATATTGATCCAGGCTGAAGATGGAATATTCAGATCAAGTCCATAATAAAACAAACCAAACACAGAAAGGCTGAAAAGCATTAATATTCTTGCCAATGCAAGAAATGATGGATCCAGGTTCTTAATGTTCTTCTTTGCTGTTGTTGTTGATGCTGCATATATTATTCCGCTAATTAAAACGTATTGGCTGCCGTTTATAAAAAAATCGTTTAAACCACCTCCTTTATAAGAAATTACAAATGCACCGATAAGGGTTATAAGCATACCAAGGCCTTCAATTTTATTAAACCTTTCTTTAAGCAGCATAAAACCGAAGAAAGCCACAAGAAAAGGATTTATATTGGCAAGGAAAGAAACTGTTGCAGGATTTTCAACTGTTTTAACAGAGAGAAAAAAGAAGCCTGTGCCAAACATTTCAAGTATGGCTATAAATCCTAATATAATCCATGATTTACGGCTTAGCATAAAAACTTTCTTTGCCTTATTGGCAGAGAAAATAAAAATGATGTTCCATATAATCCCAAGTCCAAACCAGAGTACACCAAACTGTGCCAAATGCACCTCATTTAATGCTGATTTACTGAATATATAAACATTGCTTACTGCAAAGGCAGCGCCTAGTGCAAATAATATTCCTTTAGTATTGTTTTTCAAGAACTTTGATTTAGTAGTTTCGAGAGTATTTTTTTAAAATCGGTAAAGTCTTGTTTATCAGGAAGCCAATCCCTAAAAATTACTCCTGTATTTTTTTTGAAAACAAAATACTGATAAACTACTGTTGAGGAATAACTTATGGAACTAGTTAGGGCTGCACCAGCATATCCAAAAACAGGTATTAAAACTATGGCAAAAACTATTGTGAATATAAATCCAATAATATTACCCCATAAACTTATTTTGGGATTTCCTAATCCCGAGAAATAATGAGAAAATATTGTATTTGCAGCTAGAGCCAGAACACCTGGGCTTAAAGCAATAATTATCAATTTTATACCTGTAAACTCTTTAGTAAACAAATACTCATAAACTTCTATCGGCATAATTAATAATATCAATAAACCCATAAATGTTAGCATTACCGAAAGTTTCATTAATTTAATAGTTAAGCTAATAGCGTACTGTTCATCTCTTGACTTAGAAATTTCACTAAACTGAACCAATGAAATGCTTTGTCCTATCAACCTTAATCCTTCGCTAAGTTGAACACCCGCATTATACACACCCAAAGATGATAATCCGGTAAAGAAATTTATAAAATAAAAACTAATTCTTTTATTGAGAATATGAAATCCATTTGCAAGTTGACTTACAAAACCAAAGTTCAGCATTTCTTTAATCAGTTTATTGGTATTCAAATCTGACCCTTTTTTCATATACTTGAATACAACTAAACTACATAACAAACCAACTATATATGAAATGGTTAAGGCTGTTATATAGGCGCCAAAGTCTTGTCTTTCAAGCATAAATAACAGATAAGTAAATGAACTTATAAAACTTAAAAGTTGGATGCTAAATGCAATATTATACTGCTTTATTTTTCCTAGGCCAATCAATATATTGTAATGTGTTAGCATAAAACCACCAATAAGCGCAAGTAATAGCACATTTAGTTTTTGGCCCGCCGGAATGAACTCAAGGTATCGTTCTGGGAAAAAATATTCAAAACCACTAAAACCCATTGCAAAAACACTAATTACAATTATTAACCAGGCATAAGATAGAAGCAATAATGAAATATGATTTTTTCTGGAAGTAAAATATATTAAAGTCCCACCGCCCAATAAATCCACAAATATTTGTATAATACTTACACTAACAATTACTAAGCCTATAATGCCATAACCTTCACTTCCAATAAAATTTGTAACCAGAAGAATAACCGCAAGATTAATTATTGCGTTTAAAACTCGGGTGCCTGCAGTTCCTAAAATTTTGTTTACCATTGAATGCTAAAGGAATTAATTATAAAGCAAAAGTAATTGAGAAATAATAAATGCTAAATTATGAAATTTGGTATATCATCTTAAAATTTTGAAATCCAATTTATGAATGTTGAAAAGACTAGGCAATTTATTAGTTTTCTCTCAATAAAATATTTTTCTTTGCGTTAAATCTAATTATGCATATTATCAAACTAAATCCGGTGTAAATTATTATTTTTGATTTGTGAAAATAAGTGTCGTAATTGTTAATTATAATGTTGAGTATTTCCTCGATCAGTGTCTTTCTTCTTTAAGGAAAGCAATGAAAAACATTGAGGGAGAGATTATTGTTGTTGACAATAATTCTGTTGATGGCTCGTGTTCGATGGTTAGGAAGAAATACCCAGAAGTAATTTTAATTGACAATAAAGACAATAAAGGATTTTCTAGTGCCAATAATCAGGGCATCAAAATCAGTAAAGGTGAGTACGTATTGATTTTGAATCCCGATACTGTTGTTGAGGATGACACTTTGACAAAAGTAATTGGTTTCATGGATTCACATCCTGATGCCGGAGCTCTAGGGGTTAAAATGGTTGATGGTTCCGGTAAGTTTCTTCCAGAATCGAAAAGGGGACTTCCTACACCGGGAACAGCCTTTTATAAAATGTCGGGGATATCTTCTTTATTTCCGAAATCCAGAAGGTTCTCAAAATACCATCTGGGTTATCTAGATGAAAACCAAATACATAAAGTTGAAATTCTTGCCGGCGCATTTATGTTAATGAGAAAAACTGTATTAGATGAGATTGGCTTGCTGGATGAGGATTTTTTTATGTACGGCGAAGACATCGATCTTTCTTACAGGGTAATAAAAGCGGGCTATAACAACTATTATTATCCAGAAACAAGAATTATTCATTATAAAGGTGAAAGCACAAAAAAATCCAGTGTAAACTATGTATTGGTATTTTATAATGCCATGGTAATATTTGCACGAAAGCATTTTACCGATAATAATGCCAGAGCTTTTGCATCACTTATTAAAGTTGCTGTATATTTTAGAGCCTTTCTTGCAATATTATCACGCATTTTTAGCCGATTGAGTCTTCCTTTTATTGATGGCTCAATACTATACGGAGGTGCTTACCTTTTAAAAACAATTTGGGGAAGGAGTTTTATTTATTCTGAAGGAGGTAACTATCCTATAGTGCTGGTAATTGCAATATTGCCGGCCTACGTATCAATTTGGCTACTTTCAGTTTATTTTGCAGGAGGATATGATCGTCCTGTTAAAATCAGAAATTCCATAACTGGACTTCTTGCTGGTACTACTATAATACTTGTTTTATATGCTCTTTTACCAGAAAGCCTAAGATTTTCCAGAGCATTAATTCTACTTAGCAGTTTATGGGGAATTATAATGCTGCCAGCAATTAGATTTATACTGTATAATCTCAAAGTCAGATGGATACAGATGGGAGAAAAGAAAAACAGCCGCTTTATAATAATTGGAGATGAAAAAGAAGCAAAAAGGGTGTTGGATTTATTAAAAACATCCATTATCAAACCTGAATTTGTTGGCCTTGTTTTTCAAAATGATAAAAAAGTTGCTAATGATGAGTTTATTGGAAACATAACACAGGTAAAGGATATTATTGAGATATATAAAATTGATGAGGTAATATTCTGCTCAGCAGATGTTAAACATCATACTATTATTGATAAAATGGCCGAATGGCAAAAGTCGAATATAGATTATAAGATAGCCCCTGAAGATGGATTATCAATTATTGGATCAAATTCTATTCATACACGTGGTGATTTATATACAGTAGGAATTAATGCCATAGGAAAGGCGCAGAACAGGAGAAATAAAAGACTTATTGATTTTATATTGAGTCTTTTCTTCCTTGTTTTTGCTCCAGTACTTGCATTTATTCAGAAGAAACCTCTAGGATTTATTAAAAACATTTTTAAAGTATTATTTAACTTCAAAACCTGGGTAGGATATTATCGCACCAACGGTGGACAACTTAACCTACCTAAAATTAAACCCTCAGTACTAAATCCCACCGATGGCCTAAAAACAAAAAACATTGATGAGCGTGTAGCCAAGGACCTTAACTTATTGTATGCCAGAGATTACAATATATGGAAAGATATAAATATTGTGTTTTACGCCTTTAGAGAATTAGGTAGATAATTATATTCAATCTTATTTTAGTTTTATGAAGTTTAAAAGCTGTTTTTTTTTATTTTTGTCGCTTCATAATTTAAAATAGTTCATATAAATATTTTATCCATATGTTATATAGAAGACATCTCAGGATTAAAGCACTACAGGCATTATACGCTTTTTACTCCGGCGGTCAGGAAGATCTTGTAAAAGGAGAGAACCAATTAATGCAAAGTATCAATAAAATTTATGAACTA
>PKTD01000027.1 GCA_002869315.1 Marinilabiliales bacterium
AATGATTTATCAGAAAACTCTACTGATGTGCATTCAGCAAGTACTGGTTTAACTATTGCCTCGGTTAATAATATGGCTTACGTATCATTTGACGGAGATCCAAATAATTTTCAATTGCGCTCGTATGACGATTCTACAGGAATGTTGCCAGTTACAAACGTTAAGAGAATTGAGTTTGCAATAGCACCATCCGATGAAAGCATAGTATATGCAAGTGTTGTTAATCAGTTTGAAGAAGTTTATAACGTATATAAATCAATGGATAACGGTGACACATGGGAAGTGGTTATGCCGGGTTCAAGTTCATTGAATGTTCTTGGCGGACAGGGTGTCTATAATAACTTAATAAGTGTTTACCCTGATGATCCTAATAAAATTATTGTTGGTGGAAATACACTATGGTTAGGTCAACTAACAGATATAGGTGGATACTACGCATGGGAAAGTGTTTCACAGAATTTTGTTAATCAGTTTGATGATTATGTTCATGTAAACATTCATTCACTTAGTTTTAATCCAACTAATTCTAATAAATTCCTTATTGGAACCGATGGTGGTATTTATATTGGAACACTTTCTGGCGGTCAATATACTTTTACATCTGGAAACAGAGATTATATTTCAACACAGTTCTATTCTGTTGGAATATCTGGGGTTGAAAAATACGTTATTGGAGGTGCTCAAGGCAATGGATCAATATTAATTACCGGTAATGGAAATACTGTAAAACAAGGTAAAGAAATTATGGGCTTGCCAGGTTTTGGTTTTCAGGATGGAGACGATGGTGGTCCTGCAGTTATATCTCAAATTGATAGAAACGTAATTGTTGCTAGTACAACCTTTGGGGATGTCAGGAGATCTGATGATGGCGGAGAAAATTATTCTACTAACGATCAGTTTTTGGATGGTATTGGTAATGTAAATGGATTTCTAACACCAATGGCACTTTGGGAAAGGTTTGACAATCCAAATAGTAGAGACTCTGTAATGTTTTATAACAGAACTGGTGAAACAATAACTCAGGGCACCAACACTATGATTCATAGTAGTAATAGTGATCAACCATTTTATATCGACATGCCTTATGATTTAACAAATGGTGACTCTATTAAAGTTGTTGACCCAGTTTCTTCCAGGTTCTTCTTAGCTACAGCAAATCACATTTACATGATTTCAGATCTTCATAATTTTGCAAAAACACCTGATTGGTGGGAAATAGCAAATAGTGATTTTACTGAGTTTGGTGGTATTCCACAGTGTATTAGTGTTTCTAATGATGGAAATTATGTATTTGTAGGAACCCAAAGTGGCGAATTATTCCGTATATCAAATATTGCATTAGCATATAATTTTGAAAGAGCAGATGTGAGTAGTCCATCATGTATCGTTTCTGTAGAAAAAATTCCTGTTTATGAAACTGGAACAACTAATGAGATATCACAAATTATAACTTCCATAGCTATCGACCCTCAAGATCCAAATAATATACTGGTTACTTTAGGAAACTATGGCAATGAGCAATACTTAATGTATAGTACAGATGCTCTTGCTCAAACACCAAGTTTCGAATCGAAACAAGGTAATTTACCAAATATGCCTGTTTATTCTGCTGTAATAGAAATGAAGGATAATAAAATTGCAATTATAGGTACAGAACACGGAATTTTCAGCACATCAAATATAACTGCAAACAACCCAACATGGGAAATGGATTATACATCTATGGGTTCGGTACCTGTTTTTGATTTAAAACAGCAATTAATTGGTAAAGAAAAAATTACTGTTCAAGTAGGTGAAGATGAGGTTGTATTTGAAGGTGTTCATAATAAAGGCCTTATATACGCTGCTTCATTTGGAAGAGGATTATTATATTCAAATAAGTTTTGGCAACCAGCAGTTGGTATAAATGAAATTGAAGATAATTCTTCAAAGTATTTAAGTTTGGATGTTTATCCTAATCCCGCTAGCGAAATTGTAAATATTGATATCGAAGCTAAAACTAATGGTGCAGCCACATTATCAATATATGACTTAAGTGGTAAACTAATTATTAAGTCAAATAAACAATTAATTACTGGGCAGAATAAACTAAATATTGATATCAGCGGCATTAATGCAGGAACTTATATTCTCAAAACTGTTGCCGAGGGTAAAGTATATTCCAATAAACTAACAATAAATTAAATTTTTGAAAAAAGAAAATAATTCAGATATGAGAAATCTATATTCAATTTTTAGTCTAATTATGGTACTCATAACGGTATCTGTTTTCGGGCAAGATAGGGTTTACGCACCTTCTCTTAATTTACCTGAAAGCGGAGAAGTTGAGTTAGCTCCAAATGTTACACTCGATTGGAATGCAGTTACCGGCGGAACGCTAGAGGTTTTATACGAATTGCAAGTTGCCACTGAAGTTGATTTCAGTGATGCTACTACATTCCCTAAATCAGATTTAACTTCAAAAGAAATGGAGGACCTATATTTTGGTACAACTTATTTCTGGAGAGTAAGAGCATATGACGGTGAGGATGTTTCTGAATGGTCGGAAGAATGGTCATTTACAATTGCCAGTACTATAGAACTGGAAACTCCTAATAATGGAACAATGGTATATGCCAACCCAAAAGTTACATGGGTAGAATTAACCGGACTATTAAAGTATCAATTACAAATTGATACATCATATATATGGAATAATGTTGAACTAGCTACCACAGAAGATATTTTTGGCTCTTATGTAGTTGATGAAAATGATATGTGGTTAGTTGGAGATGACGGCCTTATTTTACATTATGATGGGTCCATTTGGAATAGCATGGATGGTGGAACAACTGAAGCATTAAACTCGGTAAATTTCGTAGACGCTACGCATGGTTTTATTGTTGGAGACAATGGTACATTTTTATCATATGATGGCACTACATGGACGGCAATGGATGCAGGAACTACAGAAAATTTAAGAGCTGTAGCATTTGCCGATGCCGATAATGGCTATGCTGTTGGAGATGGTGGTGTTATTGTTAAATATGCCAGCGGAACTTTTAGCCTTGAAGTAGCCAGTGATGGTTCAAATGAAATTACTGAAGATTATACTGGAATAGATGTCCTGGATGCAAATAATTATTGGGCATGTGGATCAGGGAAAATTGTAATCAATTACAATGGAACTGATTGGACAGGAACCGAAGCAGGTACAAAGGATCATAATGCAATTTGGTTTACCTCAGAAACCGATGGTTGGGTAGCCTCACAATCAGGAAAAATAAACCATTACGATGGTACAGAATGGGTAGAGTATTCAACATCATCAAAGCACTTATATGGTATAGCCGTAGACGGTGGCACTGCATATGCAGTTGGTAGAGATGGTGTAATGTGGACATTTAACGGTTCTGAATGGGAACAAATTACCTCAGGAACTACTCTTGATCTACTTACTATTTATATGGCTGATGGGTATGGCATTTCTGCCGGTGAAAGTGGAGTTTTAATAAATAAAGCAGGTGAAGGATTTAACTCTGAATGGAGTAAAGTTATCAGTATAAATGCTGACTCTACAAATTATCAGTTTGGCAACTTACTATTTGGAAAACCTTTCTATTACAGAATAAGAGGAATTAATAATAATGATACTTCAGCATGGTCAGGAGCAAAATCAATGATTTCATATGACTATCCTGAACTTGACAATCCTTCAGATGGTGCATCTGGTGAACAGTTGCAGGTTGAATTTGAATGGAGTGAATATGATGGTGTAACAAGATATTATATTGAAGTCTCAAAATTTGAAGATTTCTCTTCATCACTGAATTATATAACAGATACTGTAGGTATTATAATTAGTGGATTTAACTTCTCGGAAGAGTATTTTTGGAGAGTAAGGGCAGAACATCCAGAAGACATTTCAAACTGGACTGAAGCCTTTTCATTTACAACAATTGATAAAATTGAACTAATTTCTCCTGAGAACGATGAAACAGGAGTAACAAGAAGTGTTAGATTTGAGTGGGAAGAAGTATTAGGTGCAGCCTCATACGAAATAGTAATTGATCAGAATGAAAACTTCACTAATTCTGAAAAAGGCTTTGTTAACGATGCATATTATCAAACCATTAGCCCTCTGGATGAAAATGGAGTATACTACTGGAAAGTTAGAGGTGTTGCAGGTTTGGATACCTCCTCATGGAGTAATGTGTGGTCATTTAAAGTAGAAGGACCTGATGCTATTGAAGACTTATTCTCAGAGAAATCTGTTAGATTATATCCAAATCCGAGTAATGGTATTTTTAATATTGAAATTAACAGTATAGACGCTGCTGAATACCAAATTATTATTTCGGATATGAGTGGAAAAGAAGTATATAATTCCTATTATTCAGCAAAACCAGGATCCAATGTAATTGGAATAAATCTTGGAGATGATGTATCAAAGGGTATATATATGATAAATATTAAACGTGATAAAATTTCTGTTAACAAGAAAATGTTTAGGAAATAGATAAACGATAATAAACAAAAAAAGAGGTTGCCTTAATTGTCAACCTCTTTTTTTTAATCTAATTTAAGGGGTTTTACCCTTCTAGATTAATAATATTCTTAAAAGATTAAACCATTTTATAAGCCTTTCAACAATGAATTGCCTTTTATTGGATTATTAGCCTCTCGTAAAGATAAAGGATTATTGAGGTTTGATGATTGATAAATTAGAGTGTATTAATATTTATTAAACCTCTTACCCAGACTAAAACTAAAGAATAATTGTGGAAAAACAATATCATTGGGGTTATAGGCCATTACTGATACTCCATATGGCAACACATCTACTAAAAGGCCTACTTCCAGCACTTTCAGTTTAGTAGGGTCTTTTCCAAACTCAAAACTTAAGCCTATCCTTCCGTATGCACCAGGGTGAATACTAATTTCATTAAATCCCCTAGAAAAAGGTGCTCTACCAAATTCATCCAGCCAATCACGATTTACAGGGTCTTCGTCATATACTTTAGGTAATATTTCATACGAATCAGTATTATCTATTTGATAAATAACATATAGATAGTATGGCTTTGCAAGTCCGAAACTCAATCCACCACCATACATAAATCTTACTTCTACCCCACCCCAGTAAGGTTTACGGTTTAACAGTTTCTTTTTTATTATTCCTGCCCTCAGGAAAAAAACATCATTTTGTTTACCATAAATATACCTTTTGGCATTTTGATAAGGTTTTTGGATTTTGTACTGCTTATATGATTTAAGGTATGAAAAATCAAACTCCCACATCCTTGTTGAGAAATAAGATAATCGTTTACCAGTTCTGTACTGTATACCTAAACCTAGGTTATTCAGCTCGATACCATATGTTTTAGATCTGTTATATAGGATTTTAAATTCTGATGTATCAACATACTCTGTGTCAAATTGTGCAACTACATCAATGTTAGTAAACAACATTGTTAAGAAAAGCAATATGTAAAAACGACTTTTCATAAGCTAACAATTTTCAACCCTTAGGTTAACAAAAAGAAAAAAAGAAATTCAGACTACTAGTATTTTGATTCCTTCTGATACTTGTGAGTCTCTCCATAAGCTGCACATTTACTGGATGATGTGCATGACGTAGCAAATGCTATTAATACTACAACTGCGGAGATAAGTATTATTATTTTCTTCATAAATTTCAAATTCTTAAAGTAATATTTCAAATAAAACTATATGACAAAGAAAAACAGTTTTTATCTAAATAACAAGCATTTTCGAAGATTATTGTTAAGTTTACACAAAAAAAATAAGTGAAACCTCAAATTGAAGAAAGTTGGCTTGAAGCACTTAGCCAGGAATTCGAAAAAGATTACTTTAATAACTTGAAGACCTTTTTGAAAGAAGAAAAATTAAAGCATACTATTTTTTCTTCCGGAAAAAAAATTTTCACTGCATTTAACCTTTGTCCTTTACATAAAGTGAAGGTTGTAATTATTGGTCAAGATCCTTATCATGGGCCAGGTCAGGCACACGGGCTCTGTTTTTCTGTTCCTGAGGGCATCCCTTTACCACCATCATTAAAAAATATCTATAAAGAATTGAATAACGATTTGGGCATTCCAATTTCCAAAACAGGCAATCTTGAAAACTGGGCTAAACAAGGTGTATTACTTTTAAACTCAATTTTAACTGTGCGTGCCAACCAGGCAGCATCACATCATAATAAAGGCTGGGAAACATTTACCGACAAGGCAATTAAAACAATATCTGATCTCAGAGCAGGCGTTGTCTTTTTGCTATGGGGTAACTATGCAATAAACAAAAGGAAACTAATCGACACTAATAGGCATTTCGTATTTACAAGTGTACACCCATCGCCACTTTCAGCACATCGGGGGTTTTTTGGCTGCAATCATTTTTCAAAAACCAATAAAATTTTAAAGGATAATGAATTAGGTGAGATTAACTGGAATCCTTCACTTTAGTAAATTCGGGCCAAATAATTATTGTAATCTACCTCTAGCAATAAATCGCATCTAAATCCCACTTGTTCAGCATAAAACTTAAGTTGTGAATAATCAATGTATAACCATTTAAAACTTTCTGATTTTACATCCTTGTACTCGAAATTATATTCTACTATTCCATAATAGTCTGAATTGAGGTCTATAAGGTATGATCCGTCTTCCTCTTGATATAAATAGATCAAATCAGAAGAATCAAGTATTATACTGCCTCCCTTTTTTAATATTTTTTTTGCTCTCTTCAGAAATATCTCAAGTCCTTGAAAATCTGAAACCAAGCCTATCCCATTCATTAACATGAGTAAGATGTCAAATTTGCCACCTGAATAATTAAAAATATCTTCACATATAACATTCCTAACTCCCCTCCTACTTATTATATCAACTAAACCGGGTTTAATTTCCAATGCAGTTACATCAATATTATTTTCCTGAAGATATAATGAATGAGAGCCCACACCTGCTCCTATATCTAGAACTTTTCCTTTACATAAAGATAAGGCATGCTTCTCCAGTATAGGCATTTTCGAGTAAGGTCTGAAAAAATAAGATAACTCCACCTCTTCTACATCTGCCTTATTGCTATTAATAAGTACTTTAGCATTTAATTCTCCATTTAAAAAATCATTACAAGCCCTTACAAATGGTTCCTTATTTTTTTCCTGAATCATCCAAATCAAGTTTCAGCAAATCTATAAAATGAATTCAATATTTTAATGTTAAATGAAATGTTATTTTTGCAGCCATATAAAACTATTTAAATGAAAACTATACAAACAATAATGCTTGCAGCACTCCTAATATTTGTTACTGCATGTAAAAAAGACGACCAAGACACTCCCAAACAAGAACCTACAATAGATATAAGCAGTTATGTGGCAATGGGGAATTCATTAACAGCAGGTTATGCTGATGGTGCACTATATAAGTCAGGTCAGAATTATTCTTATGCTAAAATAATCTCTCAACAAATGGCTCAAGCAGGAGGAAATGGAATATTTAAAACTCCAATAATCAATACTGAAGATGGTGTTTATCCTTCAATTGAAGGGTCCGGATTAGTATTGGAAACAAAATATGTTCTATCAAACACCAGCATGTGCGATGGTAGTAACAAATTGCTTCCGGTAAGGGCAGTTGAGAATCCAGACCAGGGTATATTAATGGAAGAGTTATTTAAAAACATTTCCTCCGAAGGTCCTTTTAACAATTTAGGAGTACCCGGAATTTTAGTATCACATATGTTAACACCGGGAATGGGATCAGTTAATCCATACTATGGAAGGTTTGCAGAAAATTCCTCCACAGACAAGTTATTGGATGAAGCCCAAAAGGTTAATCCCACTGTTTTTAGCCTTTGGGTAGGAAATAATGATGTCCTTGGATATGCATCATCAGGAGGCCTATCTAGTATTACATCCGTTGAATTATTTAAGGTTTCCTACCAGGCGGTAGTTTCATATTTATCAAGCATTACTGAAGGTGGGGTAATTGCCAACATTCCGGATATTTCATCAGCAGCATTTTTTACAACTATAAAATATAATGAAGTCGTTTTAGAAAATCAGCAAGAAATTGACAACCTTAATGCTCATTATTCTGATTATAACCAATATATGGAAGATGAGGGAAAAAACTACAGGATCAATTTTAAGGAAGGCATGAATGCTATGGTTATAAAGGATGGAACTATGGATGTTAATGCTGAATATCAGATTCGTCAAATGAATGAGGATGAATTAGCATTACTGAGTATTCCATACGATTCTTTACTATGTGGTGATTGGGGAACATACAAAGCCCTGGGCAATAACTACATTCTCACAACAGATGAAATAGCAGAAACAAAATCAGCTACGGAAACTTTCAACAACTTAATTAGTCAATCTGCATCTCAGTACGATTTAGCATTAGTTGACTTTAATAGTTTTATGAAAGATGTTGCAGAAAACGGAGTTAGTTCCAACGGAGTTGATTTTACAACTGAGTTTATATATGGTAATATTTTTTCTTTGGATGGGATTCATTTAACACCACAGGCAAATGCGCTTGTAGCAAATAAGTTTATCGATGCTTTAAATGAAAAATATTTTACTTCCATACCAATGGTTGATGTTTCCACTTTTCCATCTGTTGACATTCCTTAATAAAATTAATTCTGCCATGCAAGAAAGAAAACTGGTTTTTGCAACCAATAATGAGCACAAACTAAAAGAAATTAAAGAAATACTTTCAGGAAAATTTAGTGTTTACGGTTTAAAGGAAATTGGTTTTAACGAAGATATTGAAGAGTCCGGAAGCACTCTTAATGAAAATGCTTCCATTAAGTCGCATACAATTCATGACAGATTTAATATTGATGTATTTGCTGATGATACGGGTTTAGAGGTAGAGGCCTTGAATAATCGTCCTGGAGTATATTCTGCACGCTATGCAGGTGAGGATGGCAACAGTGAAGCAAACATCAAAAAATTACTTGAAGAATTAAGTGGCAAAGACAACAGAAATGCAAGATTCAGGACAGTAATCTCACTCATCATTAACGACAAAGAATTTCAGTTTGAAGGAAGAGTATATGGTAAAATAGCATATAAAAAATATGGTAAAGATGGTTTTGGCTATGACCCAGTTTTCTTACCCGACGGATATGAAAAATCATTTGCTGAAATGACTTCAGAAGAGAAAAACAGAATCAGCCACAGAGCAAATGCTATGGCCAAATTTATCGATTTTCTTAGTAAAGAAAGTTTCTAGAATTAAATTATATTATCCAATACTATATTTAAGAATCCCTTTAAACTTAAGCCATATTCCAATGCCATTTGGGGTAATATGCTGGCCTCTGATATTCCCGGAATTGTATTTACTTCCAGAAAATACAGATTTTCTTCTGTAAATATATAGTCGAAACGAACAAAGCCTTTGCAGTCCATTTGATGAAACAGGAATGCTGAAAGTGCTTTCACATCCTGCTCAATCTCATGAGGTACATTAGGTGCAGGACATATTTCGTCTGCCATACCTTTTGTATATTTCGCCTCGTAATCAAAAAATTCATTCTTGCTAACAATTTCTGTTAAAGGAAACACTATCAATTCACTTCCTTTCTGAAGTATCCCGCAAGCTATTTCCCTACCATCAATAAACTCTTCAATCAGAACCCTGTCATCTGCCTCCAGGGCCTTCCCAATTGCAGCTTCAATTTCATCCACATTATTTACTTTAGTAATTCCAACACTGGAACCACTTCTGTTCGGTTTTATAAATAAAGGCAACCCTAATTTTTTAACTATCTCCTCATAGTTGACTTTCTCTCCCTCTTTATAAGATATAGAGTTTGCTCTGTTTATACCATAAGAACTTACAAAAGCATTACAATTAAATTTATTGAAAGTTAGAGAAGAAGAGTCAACTCCACTGGAAGTATAAGGTACTCCAATTATATCAAAATAAGATTGAAGTTTACCATCTTCTCCAGGTGTACCATGTATAACATTAAAAACAGCATCAAATTTAATGGTTTCTGATCCTATTTGAACTGAAAAATCATTCAGATTCATCTTAATTTTTTGTCCATTATCGGCTTGGTAATACCAATCATTTGGCTCTATTACAACGACATATGAATTATATTTTAGTGGGTCTAGATTTCGCTTTACTAACTTGGCACTTTCAATAGAAACATCATATTCACCACTATATCCACCGCAAACTATTGCAATATTCTTTTTCATACCTTAATTTCAGCTTAATTTTTAATTTCTACATTAATAATTCAAAAGTAATTTAAAAAATTATTAATCTGTTAAATATGGATTTTTTATACTTAAAAATTTAGATTATTCAATACTCAATAATTCTTAACTTTGTCGGTTCTAAAATACAATAATAATATATAAAAGTAGTTATCAATCTGTGTCCTTCAATTTAGTATTTAGGCATATAAAATAATAAACAATGGGTTTCTTTTATTTTCTGGGACGTAAGAAATTTTATATCCACTTCCTTATAATTATGGTTTTAACGATTATAATATTTTTAGGAGTGATGAAATCATTGGATTATTATACTCAACATGGTAAGGTATATTTAGTACCTGACTTTTATGGAAAGACCGTTGATCAACTCATTGAGAACCATTATGAAGAGTATTTTGACTTATTAGTTATCGATTCTGTTTTTGACAGGAATAACGAAAAAGGTGCAATTCTAATGCAAAATCCAAAGGCAGGATCTAAGGTAAAACAAGGAAGACATATTTACCTAACCGTTGTAGCTCAGCAACCTGAGAAAACCATAATGCCCAACTTAAAGAATCTGTCTCTCCGCCAGGCAATAGTTACTTTAGAAATGAACAAACTCAAAGTAGGACGCTTAAACTATGTTGATTATTTTGCGCGAAATGCAGTTATCGACCAAACAATAAATGATGAAATAATTGAGGAAGGAACAGAACTAAATACTGGAACTTCAATTGATTTAACTGTTGGTAAGGGCAGAATGGATGTAAAAGTAAATATGCCATTGTTGATAGCTAAAAAACCCAAAGCTGTAATTAGCGCCTTACATTATGCCTCACTTAATTTAGGCAGAGTATATTTCACTGATGTAGAAGATACTACACATGCCAGAGTATATAAAACAGAACCAAGTATACTGGAATCTAAACTTGTGGATTTAGGAACGGATATAGATATTTGGTATAGATCTGATGAATCTTTCGATTTCGATGAGTATTTACTAAAGTTTACAAGCGACACACTTAATGTTGATTCAACTTATATTGACAAAAATATTGATTTAAATGATGAATATTAAATCACTACTAAGCATAATATTTAGCCTTTGCTTTACTTTCATTAGTGCTCAGGAAGTAATTACTGGCCTTCAGTTTAATGAGATAGTTAAACACGAACACAGTGCACTTTCTACTGATAAACATCTTAATAATGACCAAGAAAAGACTTATCTTCATCTACCATTTTTTGATGATTTTGCTACTTCAAATATATACCCAGATAAAAATTTATGGCTAGACAATTATGTTTTTATAAACAGTGATTTTGCCTTCAGACCAACTAATATTGGGGTAGCAACTTTCGATGCTGTTGATGATAAGGGGGCTATTTATCCCCATGCCGATTGGGTCCCTTTTCAGGCAGATTATTTGACGTCAGGATACATACGACTGGATACGGTTTTTGATCCAGTTGAAAAGGCTTTAAATCCTTCCGATTCAGTATATCTCAGTTTTTTCTATCAACCTCAGGGTATTGGTGAAAAACCAGAGTCATGGGATACACTGGTATTAGAACTTAGTCGCCCCACTGGAGATACAATATTT
Organism: Marinilabiliales bacterium; assembly: GCA_002869315.1. Lineage (GTDB taxonomy): Bacteria > Bacteroidota > Bacteroidia > Bacteroidales > F082 > BM524. Next base: position 11,848 of record PKTD01000027.1, read on the forward strand.
GCTTACTATGATTCTATTAGTGTGAATATTGAGTATTACTTAAACTATTATGAAAAAGACACTTTATTTTCAGGGGATACGCTATGGTCACCACCAGGATGTAATCCAGATCTTTATGTAATTAACTACTCTACATTAACTGCCAATGATGGATTTGTAAGCGTTATATGCGATTCTGTTATGGAAGCTGAATATGTTTGGGAAAAAGTGTGGAGCACTGAGGGAATGTCTTTGCAGGATTTTCAGAACTCCACAGGAAAAGATTTTGTTCAGGTAATGATTCCTGTAAAAGATTCCGCATTTTTTACGAAAAACTTTCAATTCAGGTTTAAAAATTATGCCAGTATCGCCAATGATGTACTTCCTACATGGAGAAGTAATGTGGATCATTGGAATATTGATTATGTATACTTAAATTATGAAAGAAGGAATTCTGATACTACCTATCGTAAACTGGTATTTTCAGAAAGGGCTCCAAGTTTTCTGAAAAATTACGAGGTAATGCCTTATCGACAATATAAAGCAGATGCACCAGTAAACACTTTAAGGCCTGATATAGAGATGTTTATTTCAAATCTAGATGATATTGGTCATAATACTAAATATTCCTATTCTTTTCAACAGTTAAACGGAAGTTATAGTATTAGATATGACGGCGGAAGTTGTAATCTACCACCATTTTATTCTTTTGGTTTCCAAAATTGCGAAACAGGTTGCGGTGCTGCACATGCATGCCCTCCTGTATACCCATTTAACCTTGATTTTGATATAGACACTGCATCCTATATCATAAAACATTATATAAGTGATTCTTCTGAAACAAATATTCTGGTAGACTCTACCATATACAAACAGGGCTTTTATAATTATTATGCTTATGATGATGGAACTCCTGAATTTGGGTATGGAAACGATTATTCCGGAGCAAAAGTCGCTTACAGATTTAATCTGAGTGTGGCTGATACTATTTTTGGGGTTCAGATGTACTTCAACAAAACACTTAATAATAGCAATGATATAAGTTTTGACCTACTTGTTTTCCAGGATAATAATGGCAAACCAGGTGAGATAGTAGTGCGAAAAGAAAATCTTGAACCAGAATGGAATAATGGATTGTATGAGTTTTACACTTATTTATTTGATGACCCAAAAATATTAAGCGGAACTTTCTATGTTGGCTGGGAACAGTTTCAAGCAGGTTCACTAAATGCTGGTTTCGACACACATAGAAATAGTTCAAATAACATATTCTATACTGTTGATGATAACTGGTATCAAAGCAGTACTGAAGGTAGTTTAATGATCAGGCCAATTATTGGAAGTATTGGAGGTGAATATGTTTTTGGAACTGATGAAATAATAAGTAGCGTTTCTGATATTAAAATATTCCCTAATCCTGCTCATAAAAGTTTTAAAGTCGACATAAATAATATTTCTCAACCGGAATCTGCTATATTAAACATATATAATATTTATGGATCCCGAGTTTTATCCCAAATAGGTGTGGAAGGAAATATCGCAATAAGTAATTTACCAAAGGGAATTTATATAGTAAAAATTTCAGATTTGGGAAAAATATTCAGTTCTAAACTAATTATAAACTAATATGGTAGATGAGAAACTAGATGGAACTGAAGAACAAAGCGAATTATATGAACATTATAAGTTTGTTGCTGACCCCCGTCAATCACCACTAAGAGTTGATAAGTTTTTACAAAGCCGAATTGAGAACGTATCTCGTAATAAAGTACAGCAGGCTGCAACCGCAGGAAACATTTTAGTAAATGGAAAAGTTGTAAAACAAAACTATAAGGTAAAGCCTGCTGATATTATTACTGTGGTAATGTCTACTCCACCGAAAGTTGTTGATATATTCCCTCAGGAATTAGAATTAAATATCGTTTATGAAGATGATGATGTTATTATAATCAACAAGCCAGCAGGCATGGTGGTTCACCCAGGCTTTGGAAACGAAAACTCCACTCTTCTAAATGGATTAATGTTCTATTTTGAGAAGACTAATCAGGAAATTGAAAATGGTTTTGGCTATTTGGTACATAGAATTGACAAAGACACATCGGGATTATTGATAGTAGCCAAAAACGAAATGGCACAAACTAAACTGGGCAAACAGTTTTATGATCATAGTATCGAAAGGAAATATCAGGCATTGGTATGGGGTGATTTTGATGATGATGAAGGAACCATAGAAGGTCATATAGGACGCAGCCTTAAAGACAGACGCATGATGACTGTATTTCCCAATGGAGAGTATGGAAAAGAAGCAATATCACATTATACAGTACTGAAACGTTTTGGTTATGTGAGTTTGGTAGAATGTAAACTGGAAACAGGACGTACACATCAAATAAGGGCACATTTTAAGCATATAAAACATCCTTTATTTAATGACGAGAAATATGGGGGTGATCAAATATTAAAGGGAACAACATTTACAAAATACAAACAGTTTATTCAAAACTGCTTTAAAATTATACCTCGTCAGGCTTTACATGCTTATGTTTTAGGATTTGTACATCCCAAAACCGGAAAACTTCTTCGCTTCGAATCTGAACTTCCTCAGGATATGAAAGATGTTCTCGAAAAATGGGATAATTATGCCCGTCATAAAGATCTATTCGAAGATTAATTCTCCGAATTTTTTACTTTAATAATTTTAGCTGCTATACTAATGGCAATTTCACCGGCAGTTTTACTATTTATATTTAATCCTATGGGAGCATCTACTTTATCCAGATCTTTAGTAGAATAGCCTTTTTTAATTAGTTTACTAAAAATATTTTCAACAGTACTTTTGCTACCCATCATTCCAAGATATCTGACATCCTTTTCAAGTAATTGCCTCAAAACCTTTTTATCATTTTTATGCTCATAGGTCATTATTACAACATAAACATTATTGCCATCAGGAAGATATTTAGATGCTTTTTTGTAGTTAATAATCTTCTTTGAGTTAGCATAGTTATTTTGTTTAAAACTATTCTGACTCTTTTGCCTGTCATCGAAAACGCTTATGTAAAAACCTAACCTCCTAAAAATATAACTAAGTTCCACACTAATATGGCCTCCACCAAAAATATAAAGGAAATTACTATATCCAATTTTCTCCGTAAACGACCAATTGTTTTCATTTATTAGTTTGCTTTCGTATTGACTTTTTATATCCGACTCTCTGTTAAAAAGCAATCCTTGCTGACTAAAAGTAAGCCTACCGGTTTTTGCTTTAGAAATTGCTTCTATTAGTGGCATATATGTCTTATCGAAAAGGTAGAATGCAATTTGCTGGCTTCCTGTTTTTACTATCTCTTTTGGCTTATTAAGATTTGTAGAATTATGATCCTGAGTAATATTAAGAACATAATTTCTTTTGGAAAACTGTTTTTTTGCCAGTTCAACACTTTCAAACTCAAGCAGTCCGCCCCCTAGTGTTCCATTTAATTCTCCATCATGTGCAACAGACATTTTAGAGCCTATCTGGCCAGGACTACTCCCTTTTGAGTCAATTACAATCATCAAAACTACCTCTATATCATTTTTTAGTTTTGAATATATAAAGTTCCAAATCTTCATGAAGTAAATATATATTTTGAATTGCAATTTATAAAATAAACTTCTCAAATTAACAAATCATTTTAAGTAATCCATCTCTGTGAGTAAGGGTAAAATGTATTCTATCTGTCACAATAATATACAACATAATATAACTCAAGCCCTTACTTCCTGAGAATTATTATGTAAAAACCTCTTTAATTATATCGCCATGAAAAAGATTACATTTTTATTTCTATTAACAATATTGCTAACTACAAATTCCGCTATTGCGAATGGTGTAGCAATAAAAAACGCTTCTACAAGCGAATATTTCAAACTACTAAGCTCTGATGTACAGGTAACTGTTTACGACCAGATTGCAATAGTAGTAACAACTCAAAAGTTTCTAAACAATACAGGGGAAAAAACGAAAATTAAGTATGGGTTTCCATTGGCAGAAGGTGCAAATGGAATTAATTTAAGGTGGGAACTCTACGGACAATGGAATTCGGCCTCAATTTCGCCATCTCCTCAGGATACTACACTTCCCGGAGGAGGAGGAGGAAATGAAACTCTAAAGGAATTTCTAGGTGAAACACCTTTGTTTTTTCCATTGGAAGATTCAATAGCAAACGATTCTATACTTACAATAGAGTTAACATATGTACAATTACTCCCTTATGATTTTTATGTTGTTGATTTCAAATATCCCAATGACTATTCACTCATTCAATCAGAAATTTTAAATTTTCAATCCATAAATTTCAATCTGGAATCACAAAGGATCATCACTAATTTGGAAATGACAAGCCATAATGCCGACAACACCGTGTTTAATGATAGCATTGGTGAATTTAATTATACTGAATATGAATCGGCAGCAACCACAGATTATGCGGCTTACTACGAACTTAGCCCTGATGATCTTGGACTATTTTCATATAGTACATATATAACTGATACCACCTTTAACTGCGATGATTTTGGAAATGGGTTTTTTACTTTTATTGTTGAACCCGATCCTAGTTCCGAAGTTATTGAAAAAGTTTTTACCCTTATCATTGACAGGTCTGGAAGTATGAGTGGAAATAAAATTGTACAAGCCAGAGATGCGGCCACTTATATCGTTGATAATTTAAATGAAGGTGACTATTTTAACATAGTTGATTTTGCATCCAATGTAACAAGTTTATTTGAGGATCATGTGGCTTTCGATTTAGCATCACAAAATACTGCATTCGATTATATTGACGGTATTAATGCTAATGGTTCAACAAATATATCAGGTGCTTTCGCAACAGCTATCCCTGATTTTGCTTCCAACGATACAACACTAGCAAATATTATTATTTTTCTAACAGATGGCGAAGCTACAGCAGGAATTACTGACACTGAGGGTATTCTTGACTATATACAGGAACTTATTACAACAAATGAGGTCAACAACCTTCAAATTCATACTTTTGGTATTGGAGATTATACGAATGAAGTATTATTATCGCAAATTGCCTCACAAAATAATGGTTTAAGTGAGTTTTTGGGTGAAAATGAATTAGAAGATGTTATTACTTCCTTTTATAGAAAAATACGTAATCCTGTTCTTATAAATACTTCCATGGAAGTAACTCCACCCCTACTCAGTGAAATTTACCCAAATCCGTTGGATAATTTATACCTGGGTCAGCAATTGGTTGTCGTGGGCAGATATGACTCTGCGGCTCCTATTACCGTTAATTTTTCCGGCGAAGCATTCGGACAGCCAATATCATATGACTATGATGTAAATCTGGCAGACACAACAATACCAAATAACCAGTTTCTGACGAAGCTTTGGGCCAAGAAAAAAATGGATAATCTGTTTATTTTATATCACAATTTTGACGAAAATTCCAACGAAGCTGAGGAGATAAAAAATGAGATTATAGATATTAGTATTTGCTATAATGTAATGAGCCCCTTTACTTCATATACCGGCGGTGGAGGTGGTGGCGGCACTACTTTTATTGAGTATGATGAAATGGACACTGAAACCATTGATCAAAAATCATATGCTAGCCCAAATCCGTTTACTAAGAATGCTACATTTAGTTTCTATGTAAACAGCCAAATACAACAGCAAGCTACAATAAGCATATTTGATTCATTTGGTAGAATAATATTTATTGCTAAAGAACAAATAAATGGAATAGGTGAATACTCAATTCACTGGAATGGTAATGATGTTAATGGTAATCCTGTACCAAAGGGATATTATTTTTATACAATCCAATTCGGAAATACAAGTTTAACAGGAAAAGTTATCAAAATTTAGTATTGATGAATATTAGAAACTGCCTCAAGGCGATTAATAATTAAAAATTCCTTTTTCGGATGAAATTGTTAATTGCTTTGAGTTTGATTCCTCCACCCTACCAATAATTTGGGCATCAACATTAAATGAATTTGAAATATTTATAATATTCTGGGCAATGGCTTCAGGAACATACAATTCCATTCTATGTCCCATATTAAATACCTTATACATTTCTTTCCATTCTGTTCCAGATTGTTGTTGTATAAGTTTAAATAATGGTGGTATCTCAAACATATTATCCTTTATAATATGCATATTATCAATAAAATGTAATACTTTTGTTTGAGCCCCTCCACTACAATGTATCATACCGTTTATTTGCTTACGAAATTTTTTAAGTATTTCTTTAATTATAGGTGCATATGTACGAGTTGGAGCTAATACCAGTTTACCAGCGTCAACACCATCAACCTCAGTATTGTCAGTAAGTTTCATATGACCTGAGTAAGTTAAATCTTCAGGAATAGAAGGATCGAAACTTTCCGGATATTTGTTAGCTATATATTTGGCAAATACATCATGGCGGGCAGAAGTAAGTCCATTACTTCCCATACCTCCATTATATTCATCCTCATAGGTTGCCTGTCCTGAAGATGACAAACCAACTATAACATCACCTGACTGAATATTGTTCTCAATTATATCTTCTTTTTTTATACGGGCAGTTACAGTACTATCAACTATTATTGTTCTCACAAGATCTCCGACATCAGCAGTTTCTCCTCCGGTGAGTATCATGTTTACTCCCAAATCTCTCATTTTAGCAAGAAAAGATTCAGTACCATTAATAATTTCAGCAATTACTTCACCTGGAATAATATTTTTATTCCTTCCAATTGTAGATGAAAGTAGAATATTATCTGTTGCTCCAATACAAAGCAAGTCGTCAGTATTCATAACTATCGCATCCTGAGCTATTCCTCGCCACACTGATATATCGCCGGTTTCTTTCCAATAAAGGTATGCAAGGGAAGATTTTGTACCTGCGCCATCAGCATGCATAATATTGCAATACTCATCATCAGAACCAAGAATATCGGGAATTACCTTACAAAAAGCGTTTGGAAATAATCCTTTATCAAGATTTTTTATTGCTGAATGAACATCTTCTTTGGACGCTGAAACCCCTCTTTTATCGTATCTGGATTGCGATTTCATTAATCGATAGTTAATTTGTGTGTTTGCTTATTATATTTAAAATCACCAAATTGTTTCAATGCTGCATCACCTAAAACAAGTCCGTAACGTAAACTATGCTTTACTTTTATTTTGAAATCCTTTACTGTTTTATTGGCAATGGTAATTTCTGGAATAATTATAATAGCATTATCACGTATTGAATTGTCCACTAAAATTTCTGCGGCATCGCCTTCAAAGTTTTCTTTACCAATGGTTCCACCTTTTAATAACATTAGTGCTTTATCGAGTGATATCATGGCCTCTGAATGTCGGTCGTATGCAAATTCCTCATAATAACCCAAAATAACACATGTAGAAATAAATGTTCCTGTTCTGTCTTCCTCCTTAAATATGATAGAATTGTCATCAGGATTTATGAGGACATTCAATTCGTTTATATCAATATTTGAGGCAGATGGCACGAAGTCTTTTCGTAATACTCTAAATTCTGTTCTTCTATTAAGTTGGTGAGCATATTCTTTGGCATTATCTGTTTCCAGAGAGTTAATGAATTCTTCATCAAGAACAGTCCCCTCTTCAAATGAAACTCCATCTTGTGTTTTATTTACTTTCAATACTCTTGGGACTCTTTCACCATATCCTTTTGCCACCAATCTAGCAGGCTCTATACCCCTGATTATCAAATAATCAACAACCGACTGCGCTCTTCTTTGTGAGAGTATATCATTTCTCTCGTCAGAATCTCGTATATCGGTATGAGAAGCTAACTCTATCACAAGATTTGGATTATCACGCAAGGTTTGTATTAAACCTTGAAGCGAATCCTGATATTGGGGTTTCAAATCCCATTTTGCAAGATCATATAAAATATCAGGTAAAACTACCGGTTCTGCCGGGATAGGTGATAAAATAATTTCTCTCTCAAAATCCTTACTAAATTCTACTCCTACAGTTGTAAGTGTTGCCTTACTATTCAAGTAATTAGGTTTTTGCACAATAATATCGTAGGTTGTATTTGGATCTACCTGACTATTCCCAAATGAGAAAAATCCTTCAGGATTTGTAATTGTTGTAACAGATATTCCGTTAGAGCCAACAAGTTGAACATTTGCATTTTCTACGGCGAACAATGTTCTATCGTCAGTAACCGTACCAGATATTGTAAATAATAATGGAGGCTCAATGAAATACCAAATATCATCCTCACCTCTGGTTCCTTTTCTATTTGAACTTAGATAACCATATTCTTCCTCTGGATGAAAGATAATTGCATAATCGTCAAATGTTGAGTTAATGGGATACTTCAAATTAACTGGTTTTCCCCAATTACCTGCTGTATCTATTGTAGTCATAAAAATATCAAGACCACCCATACCGCCATGGCCATCAGAAGCAAAGTAAAGTGTTGTATCGTTTCTCAGGAAGGGGAACATTTCATCTCCGGGAGTATTTACAATATCGCCAATATTCATTGGACGGCTAAATGCTTCTTTAGTTGATTCTCTCATGGCCACCCAGATATCTTTACCTCCAAATCCACCTTTTCTTCCTGAGGAGAAATAAAGTAATAGTTCGCTTTCACTAATAGTAGGCTGTCCTATTACAGACATTGTATCTATACCATTAATTTCAACCATTTCAGGTTCCTGCCAATTACGTCCACTTCGTTTGGATTTATAAATCTGGCATCCTGAAATTTGTTTAGCATCATTATGACAACGTGTAAAATACAAGGTTTTGAAATCAGCACTCATGGCTGGCGTTCCTTCATTCGCATTTGTATTAAGGGTTTCAGATTTATCAAGTAATACCGGTGCTGACCATTCCTCTTTTCTGTCAAGTTTCGCTACAAATAAGTCGCTAAAGTTCTCCCCTGTCCATTCATCTGTAAGTTTGCCAGTGGCACCATCACGTGTGGATCCAAAAACTATTTCATTATAATTTGAACTGGTAAAGGCTGCTGCAAAATCAGCCTCTCTGGAATTTATTTTTTTGACATTTGTAACTTCATATTTTGATGGATTTTCTATCCATTCTTGAATTAAAGCAGCAGATTCGGCTCCAGCCTCTCCTCTTGGATCATCAGGCACTCTCTCTATATAGGCATGATATTGTTCGATAGACTCTTCATATTTACCATTAATCTTTAACATTTCAGCATAGCGTAAAAGCACAATTGGATTCTTTCTATACCATTCTTTTTTTACTAATAATTTATAAGAAATTTCTGCTCTTTTATAATTAGCAGTAAGACGATAACATTCGGCAAGTTGGGCGGTAATACGATTTTTCTCTTCCTTATTACGCTTTACTTTTGTATATGCCTTTTTATATTTATCGATGGCAATGCTATATTGTTGAGCATTGAATGCCTCATCAGCAGATTTAGCAGGGTTGCGTTGAGCTAATAAGATGACAGGTAGTACAAACAGTATACTAAAAAGTATTATTCTAAGTGAATTCATCGACATCATATTATTTTTCATCTTTCTTGTTAATCAACAACGCATAAATATCGAAATTATGATTTTCTTTTCTCAGAATTTTCAGGTCCTTCATCAATAATACGTTTGGGCTTTTCTTCCTCAACTGTTTCTTTTGCCTCTACATCAGCATTATTATCATCCAAGCCAATATTTTTTTTGTACTCTTCTAGTTTTTTTTCCCTTTCCTTCCTGTCGGCTTCTTTATTGATTTCAGTTTTAATATCCTCGGAAGCACGCTTTACATCATTGATAACTTTTCCCAGATTTCTGGCTAGTTCCGGAATTTTATCCGGTCCAAAAACTAAAAATACTACCAATAGAATCAATAGAATTTCACCTGAACCAAAATCGAAAAAAAGTAGAGTCACAATTATGTTTTATTATTTCATTGCAAAAATAGTAAAAAAAAGCCCCGTCGTGAAACTAATCATGACAGGGCTATATTATTTATTTTCTAAGATTATTTCTTTTTCTTAGACTTAGTTTCTTTATCCTTTTTATCCTTTAATGCATCTGATTTACTTCCACCAAGCAAGTCATAAACAATCGGACTTGCTGTAAACAATGATGAATATGTAGCAATTAAAATACCTACTAACAATGCAAATACAAATCCACGGATAACCTCACCACCAAAGATAAATATCATCAGCAATACAACAATTGTTGTACCTGAAGTATTTATAGTACGGGCAAGAGTTGAATTCAGTCCCGTATTAATATTATCTATCAACTTATGTTTTGGGAATAGTGAATTATTCTCTCTGATACGGTCGAAGATAATAACAGTATCATTGATAGAGTAACCAATAATTGTCAGGATAGCTGCAATAAAAGCCTGATCAACTTCCATACTAAATGGCATTACTGAGTAGAACAATGAGAACATACCCAATGTTATAAGTGTATCGTGGAACAATGCAGCAACACCTGCTAAACCATACTGCCATTTTCTAAATCTTACTGCTATATAAGCAAAGATTAAAATCAATGCGAATGAAATCGCCATGATAGCATTGTTTCTGATATCGTCGGCTATTGTTGGTCCTACTTTCTGCGAACTAAGGATTCCCAATAGTTTATTTTCTCCTTCTGTATCACTTGAGAAATCGTTATATCTGATTTCAGTGGTATAGTAGTCTTTTAATCCGGTATATAATTTCGATTGTATTATTGAGTCTACCTCTCTACCTTCATCATCTATCATATATTTTGTGGTAACCTTAATCTGGTTACTTGAACCAAATGTCTTCACCTCAGGTGCAACATTGTCGAATGAAGTAGTTAGTGACTTTCTTACATCAACTGTATTTACATTTTGATCGAAACGTACTAAGTAAGTTCTACCTCCTGTAAAGTCGATACCATAGTTAAGACCAATTGTAGCCAAAGACCCTATACTAAGAATAATTAGAGCAAATGAAACAGCATATGCCTTCTTCCTACTTCCAATAAAGTTAAAATTAACGTTTGATAAAACATTAGCGGTAGCTTTACTAGCAAATGCGATAGGCATATTCTTTCTCTGCATCCATGTAAAAGTCATTCTTGTAATAAAGATGGCTGTAAACAATGATGATAGAATACCTATAATAAGAGTAGTTGCAAAACCCTGAACAGGACCTGAACCAAATACGTAAAGAACAATACCAGTTAATAATGTTGTAACGTTACCATCCACAATTGCCGAATATGCATTCTTATAACCATCCACAATTGCGAGTTGCATTCCTTTACCGGCTCGCACCTCCTCTTTAATACGCTCATAAATAATTACGTTGGCATCCACCGCCATACCAAGGGTAAGTACAATACCTGCCATACCTGGCAGTGTAAGTACTGCACCTATAGAAGCAAGTACTCCAAAAAGGAAGAATATATTTGTAATAAGTGCAATATTGGCAACAACACCTGCACGGCTATAATAAACAATCATATAAGCCAGTACAAGAATAAACGCAAGAATAAATGAGTTCATTCCTGAGTTAACAGCTTCACGACCAAGAGAAGGTCCTACTACGTTTTCCTCAACAATATGTGCAGCAGCAGGAAGTTTACCCGCTTTTAGAATATTTCCAAGGTCTTGAGCCTCTTCAATTGTCATTCCTCCTCCTGAAATTGTAGAACGTCCGGATGGAATTTCATCATTTACAACTGGGAAAGAATAAACATAATCATCAAGGACGATTGCAATTTGTCTTCCAATATTTTCACCAGTTAATCTCTTCCAGATTTTAGCACCCTGTGAGTCCATCTGAAGGTCAACTGTAACTTCTCCATTTTGTCCATAATCCTGACGAGCATCTGCAATAACATCACCACCCATAGCGGCACTACCATCACGTGAACTGGCTTTCAATGCAACCAACTCCAAAAAGTCGGGAGCTTGAGGACTAGGCTTAACACTCCATACTAAACGCATTTCCCTTGGGAATACATCTTTAACTTTGGACAACATATAGTTGATACGAGCTGTATCTTTAATGGCAGCCATACCTACACGTGCTGTTTTAACTGCAAAAGGTCTTCCTGACTCATCAGTACTATATGAAGGCATTAAATAAGCATAAAGAGGATTATCTTTAGCATATTGCTCAAAATCTGCTTCATTATTAGCGGCTGTTGTATCAGCTTCAATTTGCTCCAACAGTTGGTTTGATGAAGTATCCGCAACATTTTCAATTGCTTCAGCAATTTCATTGTTTTCTTCGGCTGCAATAGTTTCATCTTTAGAAACTTCTCCTTCAGGAGTTTCTCCAACACCTTCATCAGCGATACTTTTCTCTACGCTCATTTCTTGCTTTAGCCTTTTATTGGCATCATCGAAATAAGAATAAACTTCTGAAAAGTTATATGTTTCCCAGAACTCTAATTTGGCAGTTCCCTGTAAAAGTTTTCTTACACGTTCCTGATCTTTAATACCTGGCAATTCTATAAGAATGCGACCAGTAGTTGCAAGTTTTTGAATATTTGGCTGTGCAACACCAAAGCGGTCGATACGAGTACGAAGGATCTGGAATGATCTGTCGATAGCACCTTCTGCTTCTGTTCTGATAACCTGAAGAACTTCCTGGTTAGTTGAACTGGTTGTAATTCCCTTGTCTTTAAATTCGAAGAGGAATATTGATGCCAAACGTGCGTTTGGATCTACTTCATTAAATGCCTGACCAAACAGAGTTACAAAATCATCACCACTGTTTTTTTGCTTTTGATGAGCAAGAGTCATTGCCTGACGGAAAACCGGATCCTGGCTGTTACCTGAAAGGGCGTTAACGATATCAGAAACCGAAACTTCCAATGTTACGTTCATACCACCTTTAAGGTCGAGACCCAGGTTGATTTCACGTTCTTTTACATCATTATAAGTATACTTAACTATACCTAAATTATACACAACAACATTTGCAATGCTGTCGAGATAATATTTTTCTCTTTTTTGGGAGATAGAATCAAACAAATATGATTCTTTAACTTCGTCTCCATTGGCCAAATCTTTTGCCAGTTGCTGAGCAGTTTCATTTACAGCGTAATCTTTAGCATTTCCTTCTGCGTTATAAGCAAAGAAAGTAAAACTAAGTTGATATAAACAAACTAATGCAAAGGCGATTGCAAAAAACTTAATAGCTCCTCTGTTCTGCATTTGTAAACTTTATTAATTATTTTACTTCAAATTTTTGAGGGTGCAAAATTAGAATAATATTTGACATATAACAAATTAATATTACAATTTACTTTAGAGGTGTAATTTGTTAATTATTACGGCTGTAAAGAATTAAACCCGGGCTTTTTAGTACAGCGTAAAAAGTCTAAAGTAGAAAGGCTAAAGACCAAATGTATAAGGCTAAAGGCTAAATTTTAAAGTGGTTTACATTTTTAACTTACAATTCAATTCTCTGTACTCAAACTCAATACTATTTTAGTGCCTGTATCTCAGCCATTTCCACATAATGGCGTAGTTTACTTTTTGTCCGTACATCAAAATACCGGTGCGGTAAATTTTACCTGCCATCCAGGTTGAAATAACAAAGCCAGCAATTAGTAAACTCATGGATGTGGCTATTTGCCATATTGGAACACCAAATGGTATACGTATCATCATAATAACCGGTGAGGTAAGAGGGAACATGGATAGAAAAACCGACAAACTACTGTCTGGCTGATTAATTATTAAGCCAGACATCGCCACTGAAAATATTAGTGGTATAGAAACCGGAAACATAAATTGCTGAGTATCTGCATCATGATCAACTGCACCACCAATAGCAGCAAATAAGGAAGCAAATAATAGATATCCTCCAAGAAAATAAAATAGGAAACTAAATATCATAACCTTAAAGTTGATTCCTGATATTATTTCGCTTACCATCATAAATGGGTCACCAGCAGTTATTTCTGTTGGTGTTGAACTTGTAATCTGATTTTGGGATAACATGTCCATCATACCAGAATCTCCACCAAAAATTCCGGATTGGAAAATACCGAGGATTACTCCAGTCAGTAAAATCCATAAAAGAAACTGTGTGAGTCCAACTAAGGCGATACCCACAATTTTACCCATCATTAGTTGGAAAGGTTTTACAGAAGCAAGAATAACCTCTACTATTCTGTTTTGCTTTTCTTCCATTACACCTTTAAGAACCTGGGCTCCAAACATAAAAATAAAGAAGTATATCATTATACCGGCAAAAATTGCAAGACCTACTTCCACCTCTGTATTACTTTTCTTTTCTATACCACCTTCTTCAACGCGTATAGTCGATAGATTAATTTTAACTTTTGACGACTTAATAACATTTGGGTCGATACCGGAGGCCACGAGTTTTTTATTCTCAGCCTCAGATTTCATTACATTTTTTATGTAAGAAGTGAGATTTAGCCCAGGTTGCTTTGTGGAAAACAATTCTGCATAAACAGGAATATTTAATTCGGTTTTTGGAATGTAAAGCAAAATGTGGCCTTTTTCATATAAGGCTTTCTCCTTATCGGTTTCTAAATCATTGTGAACATGGTAAAAACTAATATTTTCCTGATCTTTAAATTTTTCATAATACCAGCCAGTTTCATCTAAAACTGCAACATTCTTATGAGTTGCTTCACTCCAGTCGGCAAGAAATGAAGGAAGAATAATCATAGCAGCCATTAGGATTGGTCCAAGAAAAGTCATAATTATAAACGACTTTTTCTTTACCCTGCTTAAATATTCACGCTGTATAATTAGAAAAATTTTATTCACGACTTCATATTTATTTTTTCACCATGATTAATATATGGTAGAAATATCATTACCCTCTACTTCACTGATGAATATATCGTTAATACTTGGTAAAATTTCATTAAATGACTTAATCTCACATTGGGAATTTAACTTCTCAATAAGTTCTGAAGAATTAGCATCATTCATTAACCTGATATTAGAAGACTTTAATCCATTTATTTGCTGAGATGATACAATTTCAAACTTATCGTTTTCCAATTCCAAATCTCCTGAAATATTATATTCAATCTTAAAAATATTAGGTTTAAATTTTTCCTTCACCTGATTTATCTCTCCTGATAAAATTACTTTTGATTTGTTTACCAATGCAATATTATCGCAAAGTTCTTCTACCGAGGCCATATTATGAGTAGAGAAAATTACCGTGGCACCTTCTTCTCTCAGGTTCAGAATTTCCTGCTTAAGCAGATTTACATTAATCGGGTCAAATCCACTAAAGGGTTCATCGAAAATCAGGAGTTTTGGGCGGTGCATAACAGTGGCGATAAACTGCACTTTTTGCTGCATACCTTTGGATAATTCTTCTACTTTTTTGTTCCACCAACTACCTATTTCAAATTTCTCAAACCATATTTTAAGTTCTTTGATGGCATCTACACGTTTAAGTCCTTTAAGTTGTGCAAGATAAACAGCCTGTTCTCCAACCTTCATTTTTTTATAAAGACCTCTTTCTTCCGGAAGATATCCAATTAAGGCAGTATCAGAAGGCTTTATATTCTTACCGTTCAATAGTATACGCCCCTCATCCATCACAGATATTTGGTTAATAATCCTGATGAGGGTTGTTTTTCCAGCACCATTTGGTCCTAACAAACCGAATATACTCTTCTCAGCCACCTGAATACTTACATCATCAAGAGCCTTATGATTAATATAAGTTTTGCTAACATTGAGAGCCTCTAGTGCATACATTTTCAAATCCTTTAATTATTAGCTAAAAAACTCTCGCATCCTATCGAAATAACTTTTGTCTTTGGATGTTGGTGATGGCTTAAAGTTAGGTGAATCTTTTAATTTCTCAAGCATCTCGCTTTCTTCTTTACTCAAACTCTTTGGTGTCCAGATATTTACATTAACCAAAATATCACCTCTTCCGTAACCATTTACATCTGGAATACCTTTTCCTTTCAACCTTAAAACTTTTCCGCCCTGAGTACCGGGGGCTATTTTTATTCTTGCTTTTGAATCAATAGTTGGTACTTCTATACTTGTTCCCAGTGCAGCATCTATAAAGCTGATGTAAAGGTCATAAAGGAGATTATTTTCATCACGTATTAATTCAGGATGTTCTTCCTCAACAATCTGTACTAAAAGATCTCCAGGAACTCCACCCCTTGCGGCAGCATTTCCTTTTCCACTTACTGAAAGTTGCATACCTTCTGCAACTCCGGCAGGTATTTTTATACTTACAACATCATCGCCTTTAACAATACCATTACCATGACAGGCATTACATTTATTAGTAATTATTTCACCTTCTCCATTACATGTAGGACAAGTTGATGTTGTTTGCATTTGTCCCAGGAATGTATTTGTTACCTGGCGCACCTGACCATGTCCGTTACAAGTAGTACAAGTAGACTTACCACTTCCTCTTTCAGCACCTGTACCATTACAAGGCTCACATGGGACATATTTTTTTAGTTTTATTTTTTTCTCTACGCCATGAGCAATTTCTGAAAGTGTAAGTTTCACTTTTACTCTAAGATTCGAGCCACGGTTCACACGAGTACGCCTACCCCCCTGACTGCTAAATCCTCCGCTGAAACCGCCTCCGAAGGCACCTCCAAAAATATCTCCAAAATGGCTGAATATGTCATCCATCGACATACCGCCGCCTCCACCACCGAAACCAGCAGAGCCTGACATGCCAGCATGGCCATATTGATCGTAGCGTGCCTTTTTTTGTGGGTCACGCAATACCTCGTATGCTTCTGCTGCCTCTTTAAATTTTTCCTCTGCCTCCGAATTACCGGGGTTTTTATCAGGATGATACTTAATTGCCAATTTGCGATAAGCCTTTTTTAACTCATCGGCAGTAGCATTTTTTGAAACTCCCAGTACGTCGTAATAATCCCTTTTGCTCATGTAAATTCCTATTATTAATTGCCCACTACTACTTTAGCGAATCTGATTATTTTACCATTTAAAAGATAACCCTTTTGGATAACATCTATTACTTTTCCTTTCATATCATCACTAGGAGCAGGAATATTTGTTATGGCTTCGTGATAATCAGTATCGAATTCCTTACCCTGAGCATCCATTGGTTCTAGTCCTTTTTGTTTTAGCAGAGTAAAGAGTTTATTAAAAATTAACTCTACGCCTTTTACAGATTCCTCTTGTGCATTATTGTCATTCATTGCAGCAATGGCCCTGTCAAAATCGTCAAGAACAGGCAGTAATTCCACCATAATGTCTTGCGAAGCAGTTTTTAATAAATCCAATCTTTCCTTACTGGTTCTCTTGCGGTAATTATCAAATTCAGAATAAAGTCGTAAATATTTATCGTTGAGCTCAGTACATTTTTCCTCATACTCAGCCAATAAATCTTTGTCGGTTTTTTTCTTCGACTTTGATTTCTTCTTCGACTTATTTTCTTTTTCGTTTTCTTTGGACTGATTTTCAAACTCTTCATCTTCATGAGCCTCAAAACTCACGTCTTCCATTTGACTTTCATCAGTTTTAATATCTTCTTTTCCCTTCTTTCCCATTTTTTCTAAAATTAATTAGGTAATTCTGCCAAACAAATATATTGCCAAGCTTTGTAAACAGTCATAATGACAGGTCGTAAATTAATTAATTTGTTTTGAATTATGTATAATGAATTTTGAGTTAGAAACAAGTAAGCTACCGGATACTACCAAATTGTTTTTATATTCCTATTATGAATTAATCTCATAATAGAAAATTAATTATAAGTCATTGATTTTTAATTCATAACTCGCAACTTGTTAATCTATACACGCTCAATATCAGCACCAAGTTTTCTCAGACGTTCATCTATTTTTTGGTAACCTCTATCAATTTGTTCAATATTATCGATTATGCTTGTGCCAGTGGCAGATAATGCAGCAATAAGTAAAGCAACACCTGCTCTGATATCGGGAGAACTCATACGTATTCCACGGAATGGAAACTCATGATTTAGTCCTATAACCGTTGCCCTGTGTGGATCACAAAGTATAATGCGGGCTCCCATATCAATCAGTTTATCAACGAAAAACAGTCGGCTCTCAAACATTTTTTGATGTATCAAAACGCTTCCGTTTGCCTGGGTAGCAACAACCAGGACAATGCTTATAAGATCGGGAGTAAAGCCTGGCCATGGTGCATCCGCAATACTCATTATAGAACCATCAATATAGTTTTCTATGCTATAATTTTCTTGTTTCGGAATGTATATATCTTTGCCTCTTTGTTCTAATTTAACTCCCAGTCTGCGGAATACAGTAGGTATTAATCCCAGATCATCAAGTTTAACATCACAAATTGTTATTTCCGATCTGGTCATGGCAGCAAGTCCAATAAAACTGCCAACTTCAATCATATCAGCGAGCATTGTATGCTGAGTTCCATGAAGTTTTTCAACCCCCTCTATTTTTAATAAGTTGGAGCCAATACCTTCAATTTTAGCTCCCATGCTGTTGAGCATCTTACTTAGTTGAACCAAATAAGGCTCGCAAGCTGCATTAAATATTGTGGTTTTTCCTTTGGCCAAGACAGCGGCCATCAGAATATTTGCTGTACCAGTTACTGAAGCCTCTTCCAGCAGCATTTCAGCACCATGTAATTGTTTTGCATTTATATGATAACTCTTTTCCTTATCATCATATTCAAACTCTGCTCCAAGTTTCTGCAAACCTGTGAAGTGAGTATCGAGTCTTCTACGACCAATTTTATCGCCTCCCGGCTGGGGTAAAAACCCTTGTCCGAAACGGGCAATCATTGGACCTAATAGCATTACACTGCCTCTGATACTTGCTGCATTTTTGTAATATTCTGGTGTAAATACTTTGGTAATGTCAACATTAGAGGCATTGAATACAAACTCATTATCATCCTTTTTGACAACTTTTACACCTAGGCCCCTGAGTAAGTCAATAAGTTTATTAACATCCCTGATATCAGGAATATTTGAAATAATTACATCCTCATTAGTTAGTAATACTGCACAGATAATTTGTAAGGCTTCGTTTTTAGCACCCTGTGGCTTTATACTCCCTGATAAACTCTTACCTCCCTTTATCCTGAAAGAACCCATAACTAAAATCTTCTTTTATATTTCTTTTTATTTGATTTAGTCTGTGTAGATTTTTTATTTACAATATTTTTTTGCTTCTTAGGTTTTGCAAGTGCTTCTGAGGAAGAAATAAGAGTATAATCCTCCTTCAGGTTTAGTTTTCCATTAGACATTTCCTGTAGATTCTTAATAATAGTTTCATCATTTACAGAGTCTCTATTCCAGTTCAGGTATGACTTTTTCAAAAAATTAGAAATGGCTAATACTATAGCATCTTTCTTTTCTCCATCTTCTATTTCTGTAACCGCTTCAATTATACGTTCCACGTGTTTTCCATAGTGTGGATATTCCATCTCACTTTTTGAGTAAGATATTCTTTCTGGTTTTTTACTTACATCATCTTTATTTGGTGGAGGAAATGGTGAGTCAACATCCAGATTAAAACCTGAAATTATATGAAGATGGTCCCAAAGTTTATGCTCAAAGTCGGTTCCTTTATAATTAGGAGTATTCATTTGGCCCATAACATTTACTATGGCATGTGCCGTTTTTGTACGTTTTTCTCTATCCTCAATATTAACGCAATAGTCAATCATTTTATGGATGTTCCTTCCATATTCCGGAATTGCCATTGCTTCTCTTTTAGTGTTATATTCCATTTTTATGTTTTACTAAAATAAGTATTTTTTATCAAAATTATTGTGCAAAAGTACTTAATATTTACTTATAAAGCACGCATTTAAGGGTGTTTAACAATTTACAGGTATTAACCTAATATTTTCAACTTTGCAAAACGGAGCAATAAACTTTTCTGGCCTACGCCATTAAAAAATACAGTTGCTTTCTTATTTGGCCCACTACCTTCAACATTTAGGACTTTTCCTTTCCCAAATTTAGGATGTTCAACTTGCATACCTGTTTGCAGGGAAGTTGTATCCGACTCAGCAAAACTTGTTTGTCCTCCTGTAGCAGCAGTCATGGATTTAAGATTACGCTTGGAAATTGTCTTTGCTTCGGAACTACTTTTCTCCTCAAAAGGAAGTCCTTTACTTACTTTCTGAGGTCGGTCAATTAAAGAATCATCTATTTCTTCCAGACATCTGCTCGGTTCAGTAATTGTAAACTGCCCCCAACTGTATCTGCTTTCAGCAAAACTGAGTGTAAGTTGTTTTTCGGCTCTGGTAATTGCAACATAAAACAATCTTCTTTCCTCCTCAAGGTCAGATCTTGTACTAATTGATTGTATTGATGGAAACAAATTTTCTTCAAGACCAACAACATATACATATGGAAACTCCAATCCTTTTGCGGAGTGAATAGTCATAAGAGTTACCTTATCATTATCATCCTCATCCTCATTATCCTGATTTGTGAGAAGGGCAACATCCTGCATAAATTCTTCCAAAGTTCCCTGACTTTCCAAATCACCTATATTTTCCTCCGCTCCTTTATCGCTAAACTCTTTAATCCCATTTAATAACTCATCAATATTTTCAACACGGCTTATGGATTCAGGAGTATCTTCGTCACGATACATTTTTAAAATACCTGAAGAAACTGCAATGTGATGAGCAGCATCATAAGCTTCCTTCTTCTTCATTTCAGCGGCAAAACTCTTTATTTGAGTAGCAAAATTTAAAAGTTTGGTTGTTATTCCCGAATTAAACTTCAATCCGAATTGAGCAGGTGCATTTATAACTTCCCACATATTTACGGAATGCTCATCGGCGGCAACAGTTATTTTTTCTATGGTAGTTTTACCTATTCCGCGCGCTGGTGTATTAATGCATCGCTGCAAGGAATCTTCATCATTATGATTTATAGTCAGACGAAAGTATGCAAGTAAATCCTTTATCTCCTTACGGTTATAAAATGATAGCCCTCCATAAATTTTATAGGGAATATTCATTTTCCTGAAGGCTTCCTCCATTGATCGTGATTGTGCATTTGTGCGATACAATATTGCAAAATCACTGTTTGGAAGTTGATTGTTCATCTTATATTCAAATACTGAGTTGGCAACTAAATTACCTTCTTCAGTATCACTTGATGCATGAATAAACCCTATTTTATTTCCCTGATCATTATTGGTCCACACTTTCTTCTTTATCTGATCTTTATTATAGGAAATCAACTGGTTGGCTGCCTCTACAATATTTTTTGTGGAACGATAGTTTTGTTCCAGTTTATATAATTCAAAATCAGGATAGTCATGTTTAAAATTCAGCATATTGCTGATATTTGCTCCGCGAAAACCATATATACTTTGGGCATCATCGCCAACAACACAAATATTTTCGGTATTTGCAGCAAGTTTTTTAAGAATTAGATACTGAGCATGGTTGGTATCCTGATACTCATCAACCATGATATATCTGAACTTCCTTTGATATTTAAGTAATACTTCAGGGAAATTTGTGAACAATAGGTAGGTGTTAAACAACAGATCATCAAAATCCATTGCATCAGCCCTTCTCAGACGATTATTATAAGTTACATAAATGTTTTTTATTTCGGGCTTACGGGCACTCTCATCGGCAGAAATTATTTCCGGATTAGCAGCATAATCTTCCGGTGAAACAAGTGAAGATTTAGCCATAGAAATTCTGCTTGCAACATAAGAATACGAATAGACTTTAGTATCCAGACCCTTATCTTTGATGATATTTCTTATGAGCCTTTTACTATCGTCAGAATCATAAATACTGAAATTTGAGGGGTATCCCAGATGTTTTCCTTCTATGCGTAATATTTTTGCAAAAATAGAGTGAAAAGTACCCATCCATACATTACGTCCTTCCTTATCACCAATTAGCTGCATAATCCTGTCTTTCATCTCTCTGGCAGCCTTATTGGTAAATGTTAAAGCCAATACATTAAATGGATCAACTCCTTGCTGTAGCAGGTTAGCAATTCTATAAGTAAGTACACGTGTTTTGCCTGAGCCTGCACCGGCAATTACCATTTTTGGCCCTTCAACAGCCTCAACAGCAGCAAGTTGATCTTTATTTAATCCCTTTAAAAATTCTTTCACCATCAATTTTAATTAGATGGCAAAAGTACTCAAATGATGTTTGATACAAAATAAGACTTCATGAATTAATTAACAAATGAAATAAAGTCTGAAAAGTCGCAGAGTAGAAGTGTCGAATAGTCGTTGATATTAAAACCATTCCAGGACAAGACACTATTTGACTTTTTGACTATTCGACCCTTGGACTATTTGACCCCTGGACTATTTGACCCTCGTTCCTTGCAACTCAAAAAAATAAAAAGTTGTCATATATGACTGAAATAATTATTTTTGCGCCACACCATTACCGAAATAAATAATATGAAACCAAAATTACTTTTACTTTTAGCGATATTAACCTTTGGATTAACCATAACTAATATTGAAAAAGCCAACGCCCAGTTTGGGGATTTTGAAGTTTTTCCTTGTGCTGACAATGATGCTGTAGTGGCTTTGATAGACACAGTATTTCTGGAAAGCGTACCTGGATATGCAAAAAGAAATATTAAGTTTTATGGAGACCCGTCTGCAGTAGGGTATTTTCATAAGGGATTTTTTCTTGGTTTCCCACAAGGTAAAGGAATTGTAATGTCAACCGGAAATGTATCAGACATACCTCCATCAAACACTTGTTCCGGACAAGCTTCAACAAATTTACAAAATGGAATAGATGGAGACCCAGACTTAAATCAATTAGCAGAAGACCCTACCCAGGATGGATGTATAATTGAGTTCGAATTTAAACCATCTACTGAAATTGCTAGTTTTACATATGTATTTGGTTCTGAGGAGTATAATGAATATACAGCTCCTTCTGACTTTAATGATGCATTTGGTTTTTTATTGTTTGGGGATGGTATTAATGGTGATTTTCAGGATAATGCAATAAATATTGCAGAAATACCTGGAACTCATACACCATGTTCCATAAAAAATATAAATATTGGAGATGGGGGATCAAATTGTGGGTCATCTCCTACAGGTTGTAACCACTGTGAGTACTTTATCGATAATAGTCAACCAACTCAAGATCATTTTTCTGATTTTGTATTTGACGGCTTTACTGTGCCAATGCCAGCAGAGGGTGAAGTAGAAAAGTGTAAATGGTATACAATTAGATTAAAATTAGCGGACGCAGTTGATGCAGCGTATGATACAGGTGTATTTTTAGAAAAAGGTAGTTTTATTTTAGGTAATGCTGAAGCAGATGCTGAGTATTCACACCCAACAATTGACAGTTTGGTGTATGAATCATGCAATAATAATGATGTTGATTTGGTATTTAACCTTACTGCTGAACAAAGTACTGATTTTGAAATTTCTTACTGGTTTGAAGGATCTGCAACTATGGGAGTTGATTATGTAACTCAATCAGACCCAATTGACACGTTATTCTTTCCAGCAGGAGTAACTAGTGATACTATTAATTTTTACAACTTTTATTCAGGTGATGGCGATGAAGGAATAGAGGACATACAAGTAATTTATAAAGCAGAAATATGTAACCCCTTTAGGTACGACACTGCCTTCATTTATATTGCCGACAAACCCTATTTCGGTGATACAACCAGAAGATATGAAACAACTTGTGAGGATATGGTTACTTTAAGTTTTCTAGATGGATACTCAACAGGTATCCCTCCATATTCTTATAGTTGGCAACC
>PKTD01000078.1 GCA_002869315.1 Marinilabiliales bacterium
CATACTTACTCAGCTTACTGAACATGGAATATTAAAATCATCACAAGGAAGATATGGCGGCTTTATGCTCGCGAAAAGTTCAGAGAGAATAAAATTAATAGAAATAGTAGAAGCCATGGAAAGTGTGGAAAAATACTTCGGATGTGTTTTGGGCTTTGAAAAATGCTCAGACGAAAACCCTTGTTCACTCCACACAAAATGGGCACCCATAAGAAATGAATTAAAATCATTATTAATTGAAACAACAATAAAAGATGTAATTTCAGACCCCTCTATAGTGAGGTTTTAAAATTTTTTAATAATATATACTACATAGTTGTAGTATTTAAATTTATATAATATGATACACAGAACATATAAAACAGAACCAATTAAGGAAAACCCACATAAAGTGGATGTAAGAAGGTTATATGACGACAAATCAGCGCAGCTTATGCATATAACACTACAAACAGGAGAAACTCTAAAAGCACATAAAACTCCAGTTGATGTTTGTTTTTATATACTTGAAGGAAATCCTACAATACATATAGGAGATGAGTCAGTCTCCTACCCTGCGGATACCTTGATTGAAAGTCCGGCAATGGTGGTTCACCATATCAGCAATGAAAATGATGGCCTTGCCAGAATATTGGTAATAAAAGCACCACGACCTGAACACAAAACCAGATTATTGTAGAAAGTGAATGGTGAATAGTAAATGGTAGAATATAGGCTAAGCAATTTAAAGTCTCCTATTACCATTGAATTACACCTACATTTTAGTGGATAAAGAATGTAATTAAAGAATAAGGTTTAAATAATAACATTTAAAAACATGAGTGAACTGATAAATAACTCCCGTTTTAGGAAAAGTCAACTTAAAGAACTGATACTGAAGCTACACGAGGGAGAATCGCCGGATCTGGTGCGTCAGGAATTAATAGAATCCCTGAAAAGCATTCCTTATGGAGAAGTTGTGGAGGTAGAGCAGGAATTATTGGATGAAGGCCTGCCCCAGGAAGAAGTATTAAAACTATGTGATATACATGGCTCCGTGCTAGAAGGTCATGTAGACCTCAGCGGTATTAAAATAGTTGAACCCGGCCATCCGGTGGATGTATTCAGACAGGAAAACAAGGAAATTAAAGATACAGCCTCCAAAGCCAGGGAAATGCTGGAAAATATGAACCGTATTGATGATGATAACTTCAAAACCTTTTCTATTGGTTTGCTGGCCATTTTCAATCAGTTAATGGATATCGACAAGCATTATCAGAGGAAAGAATATCTCGTATTTCCATATCTCGAAAAGAATGAAATCACAGGTCCCCCAAAGGTAATGTGGGGGAAACACGATGAAATCCGGGAACAACTAAAAGCATGTATCGAAATCCTGAATATTAAAGAACTGAGGAAAAGCGATTTGAGCGAATCCACAGAATTACTCTTCTTCCCTACTTTACAGGCAATAACTGATATGGTTCAAAAAGAGGAGGAAATACTTTTCCCCATGAGTCTTGATGTGCTTACAACCGAAGAATGGTGGGCTATTCATAAACAAACCATGGAATTTGGATTTTGTTTATACGACCCTGAAACCGAATGGAAACCCGAAGGTATTGAAGATGAGCAACAGGAAACTGTAGTTAATACTGGTGGTAATATTCAATTGCCCTCAGGAAGTTTCACCGCTCAGGAGATAATGGCCATTTTAAATACTGTTCCCGTTGACATGACATTTGTGGATAAACACGACAAGGTAAAATATTTCACCCAGGGAAAAGAAAGGGTATTTATGCGTAACCGCTCCATAATCAACAGGGATGTGCGTTTGTGTCATCCTCCGGGGAGCACACATATTGTAGAAAAAATCCTGGACGATTTTAAAACCGGCAAGGCTACACATGCTCCCTTCTGGATAAATATGAAAGGTAAATTTATTAAAATAGAATACTTCGCCCTGCATGATGAAAATGGTGATTATCTGGGTACTCTGGAAGTATCGCAGGATTTATCAGAAAACCGCTCTTTGGAAGGGGAAAGAAGAATACTATCATATACCGATGAAAAAGAATAAGATATGAATGAATTAATAATAACACCCAAGACAAAAGTTGCAGAAATGCTGGATGCTTACCCCCAATTGGAAGATGCTCTAATTGACATAGCTCCTCAGTTCAAAAAACTCAAAAATCCGGTTCTTAGGAAAACCATTGCTCGCGTTACAACTTTAGGTCAGGCAGCAATTGTAGGAGGAGTTAAAGTGGAAGAAATGGTTTCTAAACTTAGAGAAATAATAGGCCAGAATAACACAACGTCCATAGAAACAGAAAACACCACATATAATACTGAGAAGCCCCAATGGTTTAAGGAATCATTAATTGCCCAAACCATAGATACAAGGGAGATGCTTAATGCCGGAGAGCATCCGGTGCATGAAGTATTATCATCAATTAAAAAACTAAATGACAGTGAGATACTAAAGATAATAACACCTTTTATACCTGCTCCACTTATCGACAAAACCATAAGTTTAAAATATAAACACTGGCTGGTGGAACAAAGTACTGATGAGTATATTTTGTATTTTACAAAGTGAAATAAAAAAGGCCGTTTTGCCAAAGGCAAAACGGCCTCCATTTATTGGATAAACGCTATCTTATTTTAATTAGTTTATTTAGTTACTACAAGTTTCTTAACCATTTTCTGACTATCGGTAAGAAGTACTATCTGGTAAATTCCCGTTGGCAACTTCTTCAAATCAATGTCGATTACAGATGATTTAATAGTTTGTCTTGGTAATTCCCAATAAACTCTTCCACTTAAATCGTAAATGCTTAGTTGAACTTCAGAGCCTTGTAATTTCAGTAAGTTAACTGATAATTTGCCCTTAACAGGATTAGGATAAATACTCCAGTCTTCAGTTTTTATCTCTGCTGTTTTGTTTGAATATTCGATATCTGAATCATAATCGCCTCCTGAATAAGCATTTCCAGCAGCATCCATACATTCGCCTAAATAATCGCCATGGGCAAGATGTGCTGCAACAGCATTTGCACTTATACAAATAGTATGTGCTTCACCAATATTTCCTGGCGGCAAATGACATACTAATACTTTATTCATGTTTTTTCCACATCTGATATCATTAACAACAACTGTTACCTCATCGGTATCAACACAACCATTTGCATCGGTAACTGTTACGGTATAAGTTGTTGTAAACTCTGGTTGTGCAATCGGATCTGCTATATCCGGATCACTAAGTCCGGTTGTTGGATACCAACTATATGAAACTCCACCACTGGCACTTAACTGAGTATTTAATGGTGGATATCCAATATAAATTACGGCATCATCACCTGCATCGGCAGTTGGCAATGGATTTACGCTTACATAAATAGTATCAGATTCGGTATTACCTAAATAAGTAACATCTACATAATATTCACCTTCTGTATCCACAGTAATTGTTTGTGTTGTATCTCCGGTTGACCATAGGAATTCATATCCCGGATTACCGGCATCAAGCACAATGCTTTCACCTTCACAGAGAGCTACATCTGGTCCGAGATCAACTTCAATTGGAATTGAGAAACTGGAAGCGCGTATAAAAACCCATGAGTCCAGAATGTGGTCTCCTGCATCAGCTATAGCTAGTTTAATATGATGTGAAGGATTGGAATTCAAAGCAAAAGTTCCTGTAATTGTAGTTGTGAAACCATCACTCTCAATATTATTTGAGCCTGAAGTATTATCAATATAATATGCTGAATTCGAGCCATTATTCACATTGTTTATGGAAACCGGCGTTGATGTTCCTGGTACCAATGCAATATTGCTTCCGTCGAGGAAGAAGGCAAATACATCATTGTATGCTGAGCCTACCCACTCATTATATTCGTCGGAACCAAAGATAAATTCAATATATATTGAATCTGCCGGAAGGCTGAAATCAAATTCCAGTATAGTAGCATCATTGGTTGTATATCCGGGAATAAGGGATGCCAGTTGAGCATCTCCCGGCAATCCAAGATTACCAGTTATACCGCTTGAAATATTGGGACCTACAACATTATTAATGTATCCTGAAGAGAGAATTATACCCGATTCAAAACCAAGTCCCGCCGTTCCTCCATTGGTGAATAATCCGGCTGAGGATATTGTTCCAGTTAGTCCGGTAAATGAAATATTGGAATAACTTATACCGGGTCCTAAAATATTTTCTACCAAATCTGCTGATGTGGTTGTAGTTCCATCCATATTAGTTACGGAAGGTGAAGCAGCAGCACGCACCATATCTTTCGATGGTCCTGCTATTCTTTTTTGTGAGTACACAGTTGTGCTAATCGCATAGATTAATGCTAGTAATAAAAGTTTTTTCATGATTGAATTTTTTTGTTTGTTTGTAATAGATAGCTTGTATATCCTCTACAAATGTAATTCATGTAATTTATAAAGTCAAGGTTTTTACTATGCTAATACATTGTTATTGTGTTAAATAAGAGTTAAATACTTAACAGTAAAGCTCTGGATATTTTTGATTGAGTTCCATTGTTAATAAAGGCTACAGAGAGATCACTAACTTATTAATTACTAGAAAACCACTAATTAAAACCTAAAAAAACAATATTAGAAATTTAGTTTATTAACATATATTACTCATTAGTAAGATTTTGTTTAATTTAGACCTAAGTAAGAAAACACCAAAACAAGGCATTTTGGGCGAAGTTTTAGTGATGATAGTGCAAAAAAATCTAAATAATATGATATTATGAGAACTCCACTTTTATTAATACTAACATTAATTATCACTATTTTTTATTCCTGTGAAGGTAATAGAACAAAAGAAGCGAATCACAATGAAAGTGATAAGGAATTGCTAACTGAAACCAAAGATGCTTCAAGTGATACAAGTCAAAATCCTGATGCATCTGTTTTAAATGAAACAGAATTACAAAACTTAGAATCCTTAAGTGAGACATGGGATTTAAAAACCACCATTGGGGAAGGTATGATTTGGAGAAAAGAAAAAGTTGATGGAAGTGATAATTGGACTGAAATAGTAGTTACTAACATTTTCGGTTTTAAACATGATATGGATACTGGAGAAATTGTACAAATAGTTCCACTCAGAAAAGAATTACCAATTATAACACTTGCCGTAGTTAAAACAACTAAAAGAGATGATTTTGAAGCAGATATCTGGTATGAAGTTAAACTGGAAAGCATCCCGGAAAAATATACAGAATATCGTACTATTAAATCCCCTCCTGAGTTAAGACAGGAATATCCATCAGAAGTTATAGTTGTTTATCCGGCTGTTAGAAATTGTTCTCTATTATACGATATACAATTTGAAGCTAAGGATTTACCTGAGAACATATCTAACGATATAATTAAAGGTGCTCTCGACTTTGATGGTGATAATCTTCCTGATGCTATAATATGTAGTTTTTGTTGTAAAACCAGAAAACCAACTGGAAACTGCGATTATATTTGCAGTGAAACCTATATAAAATTAGATAATAAATGGACAATGGTGGATTCATCGCAACCTATGTAAACAATTGTTTAATAAAAACTCCATATTAAAATCATAAAAAAAGGCAACTTTGTGCCGATGACATTGTCGTTATATAAAAGAGAATAATATGAAAAAGGATTGGATTAGAAAAGCAGTTGGAGGCTTGAGTTTAACCTCTGCCTTGTTTATTTTTCAGGCCTGCTATGGAACTCCTCAGGATTTAGCACCTGATATATTAATTGAAGGACAGGTAAGATCGCTGTCTTCGGGCCTGCCAATACAAGGTATAAAGGTTAGTGTTACAGATAATATGCAATATCAAATGACTGATAATGAGGGTAAGTTTTCTTTTTATACGGAAATGTTAACCGGATTAACTATTAATTTTCAGGATATTGACTCCCTTCAAAACGGTCACTATATGGATAAAGATACTGTATTGACAAACCTGAGCGGAAATGTATATTTAGATATTGCTTTGCAAGAAAAGTAAATGCTCAGTACCTTAAAGAAATACAGCTTCAGAAAATTTCGGGATTCTGAAATAAAGAATCATGAATTGAATTATTTATTTTGGGAATGTACTACTCGCTGTAATCTTAATTGCCTGCATTGCGGAAGTGATTGCTCAAAAGATAGTTTGCATAATGATATGCCTGTTGAAGACTTTCTAATGGCTATCGACACCATAAAAAAAATACCTAAAAATTTTACTGTTGTGTTTACGGGAGGAGAACCTCTGTTAAGAAAAGACATAGAATATTGTGGTAAGGAATTAAGAAAAAGAGGATTCAGATGGTCAATGGTTACCAATGGTCATTTATATGATAAGGAAAGACATATTTCATTGCTTAATGCTGGAATGGGAGCACTTACAATTAGTTTGGACGGACTTATAGAATCTCATAACTGGCTGAGAAACAATTCTCATAGTTTTGATAAACTAATGAATGCTATTGAGTTAGCAGCCTCATCGAGTCGCTTGAATTTTGACATTGTAACTTGTGTTAACCAAAAGAACATCAACGAACTGGATAAAATCAGGGAATTACTAATCTCTAAAAATGTAAAGGCATGGAGGCTGTTTACAATAATCCCTATAGGTCGGGCAGCAAGCAATGATAATTTGCTTTTAACTGACGATCAGTTTTTAGAGTTAATGGAATTTATAAATCAGCATAGAAAAACTAAAGAGATTGATATAAAATTTAGTTGCGAGGGCTATGTTGGCAGATACGAATCCAAAGTAAGAGACACTTCCTTCTTTTGCAGAGCAGGTATTAACATCGGCTCAATTCTTATTGACGGCTCAATTTCAGCCTGCCCCAATATCGACAGATCATTCGTGCAGGGAAATATTTACAAAGACAATTTTTTTAAAGTTTGGGAGAACAAATTTCATCCATTCAGAAACAGAATTTGGACTAAAACTGGAAAATGTGAATTATGCGATAGTTACAAAGACTGTAACGGAAATGGATTTCACAACTGGCATGGAGAAAAGAAAAATGTTCTGGTTTGTCATAAAGAAAAAATAGAAAACAGCATTTGTAAAAATGTTATTTAGTTTGTTACATTTTATAATAACAAAAGAAATATTTGGATAAATAAAACTCAAAATGAATAATTAGCTTAAATAAATTAATTGCTATAATTCTAAAATCATATTCTTAAAAAACCCAAATAAATTTCATTCTTGCAATTCTAATTCTATATTTTTGACAATTATTTAGTTGAATAACATTATTGGTTAATATTATCAGTTTTTATATATACTAATCAAACTAATTTAATTATTACAAATTTCTAATACACACTAAATGTTTTATTCATGGAAAAACTGGTGACTTCAAGTTTTAAACTTGGAATAATCGCAGGAGGTCAACTCGGTAAAATGCTGATTCAGGAAGCAAGCAAATGGGATGTTATTACCTATGTAATGGATGATGATGATCATTGTCCTGCCAGAACTATTGCATCACATTATACTAAAGGAAGTAATACAGATTATGAATCTGTATATAATTTTGGGAAAAAAGTGGATTTGCTAACCTATGAGATAGAGAATATAAACATAGAGGCGCTTAAAAAACTCAAATCCGAGGGGTATAAAATTTTACCCGACCCTGATATACTTGAACTTATACAGGATAAAGGAAAACAAAAAGAATTTTATCAGCAAAAAGACATCCCCACAGCAGCATTCAGCTTTTTTGAGAATCATTATGAAATCGAAAAGGCTATTGAGTCAAATAGAATTAACTTTCCATTCGTTCAGAAATTGAGAAAAGGTGGTTATGATGGACGTGGTGTTGCTGTTATCAATGATGAGAAAGATTTGACCAAATTATTAGAAGGACCATCCATAGTTGAAAGCAAAATAAAAATAGAGAAGGAAATAGCAGTAATTGCAGCAAGAAATCTTGATGGTCAAGTCAAATGTTACCCAGTGGTTGAAATGGTCTTTGACCCACATGCAAATCTTGTGGATAAATTAATTTGTCCGTCAAATATTCCCCAAGAGCAATCGGAAAAAGCGGTAAAAATTGCTACTGAACTCATAAATGCTCTGGGAATGCAGGGCTTGCTTGCAGTTGAGTTTTTTATTGACAAAAATGGCGATATAATTGTAAATGAAGTAGCTCCCAGAACACATAATAGCGGGCATCATACAATTGAAAGCGTTGTAACTTCTCAGTTTGAACAGCATCTGCGTACTATTTTCAATTTACCTTTGGGAAGCACTAAGCTTAAACTTCCGGCCGTAATGCTAAATATTTTAGGCGGAGAGGGTTATGAAGGTCCGGTTAAATACGAGGGCTTAACTGAAAGCATGGCCATAGAGGGAGTTAAAGTACATTTGTATGGTAAAAAGGTCACAAAACCTTTTCGGAAAATGGGCCATATAACTGTGCTTGGTTCAAGCATGGAATCGGCCCTTATTAAAGCTGAAGAAGTAAAGAAATTAATAAAAGTGAAGTCATGAAAATTAATAAAGTCAGTATTGTAATGGGATCCGACTCTGATTTGCCAATAATGAAGCAGGCAGCAGAAATACTTGAAATATTTGGAGTGGATTATGAAATGGATATAGTTTCGGCACACAGAACTCCAGAAAAACTATTTGAATATGCTTCCAACGCTCATAAAAATGGCATTGATGTTATTATAGCGGGTGCAGGTGGCGCAGCTCATCTGCCAGGTATGATTGCTGCTATTTCTCCACTTCCGGTAATAGGTGTGCCTGTAAAGTCAAGTAACTCTATCGATGGATGGGACTCAGTTCTATCAATACTACAGATGCCAGGAGGTGTGCCAGTAGCTACAGTGGCTTTAAATGGGGCCAAAAATGCAGGAATACTGGCAGCACAAATCATTTCATGCTCCAACAATGAAATCAGGAATAAAATAATATCATATAAAAATAGTCTTAAACAACAAGTGGTTGAAAAATCTGAAAATCTAAAAAGTAAATAAGAATAAGCTTATTACAGGTTTTTATTTTTTCAACATCTCTATCAAAACCTCCAGTTTATTTTTTAGACTTACAATATCATGTAAGTCCAATTTATCGCTAAGAAGTTTATTAGCTAATAGTTCAGGTATTTTGGCTGCCTTTTTTTCCATACTTCTGCCATAAGCTGTAAGGCTGACAACGACCTTCCTTTCATCTTTTGCAGACCTCTTTCTTTCAATAATCCCTTGATGCTCCATACGCTTTAGCAAAGGAGTAATAGTATTTGTATTTAAAATTAATTTTCTTGCAATATCATTAACATAACTATCCCCCTTTTCCCATAAAACCATTAGCACCAAATACTGGGGATATGTAATCCCTAGTTCATTCAGATATGGCTGATACTCACTGGTAATAAGTCGTGATGCGGCATATACCGGAAAGCATAATTGGTTATCAAGTTTTAATTGCTCGTACGACATGTTTTTATTTTTTAAGCTTTTTTGCTAGATATGTGTCTATCTTCTCCGGCTTGGTGGTAGGTGCAAACCTCTTTATGGGATTTCCTTCTGAGTCAATCAGAAATTTGGTGAAATTCCATTTTATTTTATTACCAAATATTCCACCTCCCAATTCCGATTTTAAATATTTGTATAGAGGATGGGCATCATCACCATTAACATCAATTTTTGAGAACATTGGGAAACTTACTCCATAGTTTAAAAGGCATCCGTTAACAATCGACTTTTCATCTCCCGGCTCCTGATTGGCAAACTGATTACATGGGAATCCTAAAATAACCAAACCATCATCCTTATATTTTTGATATAGGTTTTCCAATCCTTCAAACTGTGGTGTTAATCCACATTTACTCGCCGTATTAACAACCAATACTGTTTTACCTTTATAAATCGACATGCTGGTATTTTCACCTGCTATGTTTTTTGCTTCAAACTCATAAAATTTATTATTCATCTTTCTTTTTTTTATCGTTTACGACACAAAAGTAAATAAACTAATTTATATCGTGCACGATATTTTATTTTTTTAACAATTATATATATTCAAACATGATTCACTTTCTCACATCTAAAATGAATAAAAAAAAATTACTACCTTTATAATTACAAACAGTCGAGATCTTCGTCACAAAACAACAAAATTATGGCAAACAAAAAGTTAAGCCGTATTCTATCCATTGATGGTGGAGGAATACGCGGCATTTTACCGGGACAAATATTGGTTTCACTGGAAGAAAAACTAAAAAATCTCGACAACAATCCCAATGCTGCAATAGCCGACTATTTTGATATGATAGCAGGCACCAGCACAGGTGGAATATTGGCATGTATGTATTTATGTCCTTCAAAAGAAGACAAAAGCCGCCCCCGCTTTACCGCAAAAAAAGCAGTAGAGCTATATCTTGACAGAGGTGATGAAATTTTTGATGTTTCTTTCTGGCAAAAGTTCAGAAGTCTTGGAGGTGTTACCGATGAAAAATACAATGAGGAGGAACTGGAAGAAGCCTTAGAAGATTATATAGGCGATTTAAAACTAAATGAACTGCTTAGAGCCTGCCTTATAACTTCCTATGATATTAAGAGAAAGAAAGGCCATTTTTTCAGATCGCACAGGGCAAAATCAGATCCGGCATATAACTTTTACGTAAAAGACGTAGCTAGGGCAACTTCAGCCGCTCCTACATATTTTGAGGTGGCAAGAGTAAAAGCCGATGACAACACCCTTTATCCTTTAATAGATGGAGGAGTGTTTGTAAATAACCCTGCTCTTTGTGCATATTCGGAAGCCAGAACAATAAAAATTGATAATTTGCGAAACAAGCCCAAAGCAGCGGATATGATTATAGTTTCTCTGGGAACAGGCAGCGGTAGCAAAGACCATGGTTACGAATATAAGAAATCCAAAAGATGGGGAGCCATAGAATGGGTGAAACCAATTATCGATATCATGATGTCGGGAGTTGCGGATACAGTTGACTATCAGTTAAAACAGATTTATAATGCTGTTGAAAAACCTGAGCAATATATAAGGTTGGAACCACAACTTTTTACAGCTGATTCGGCTATGGATAATGCATCGGCAAAGAATTTGTCAGCGCTTAAAAATGATGGAGAACAAAATGCAAAAGATTTCGATAAAGAAATTAGTCGCATTGCCAAAATGCTGATTGACAATAAGTGATATTAGACCTGTCTTTCATTTGGATAAGCATAATGAGGTTATTACTTTCAATTCGAAGGAGGAGGAACGACTACATATAAATCCCATACCGTTTTGTTGTAATTATTGCATTAAGGAGATTTTTCCTTTTGTCATTCATTACATTGCTCAAATTAGTTGAAATGACAAAAATCAAGATTTTTGTCTCAAGCAACTTAAGATACATATCATTCAGCAACATAATATTTTCAATAGTTATTTGATAAAAAAGTTAATCATTATTTTTTCCGATATTTGTTATTATGATTTTAATCATTTTCAAACGAATAAATTCACGATGAAAAAATACATTTTTCTTATTATAATAACATTTGTATTAATGCTGTTTTCCTGCAAAAAAGACAAAATGAATACAGAAATCTCATCCCCCAACGGAATAAATAAAATTGAATTCGGACTTTCAAAAAATGGAAGTCCGTTTTACTTGGTAAAACATAAGGGAAATACTATTATTGACACATCATTCATGAGTTTCGATTTCAGAAATTTGCCTTCACTAAAATACAATCTCGAAATTACAGATGTAAGATTAAACAGTTTAGATGAAAACTGGGAAATGCCATGGGGAGAGCAAAGAATAGTTAAAAACAACTACCATGAAATGTTAGTGAGTTTGCGTGAAAATTCACCTAAAGCCAGAAAAGTAAACATCCGCTTTAAGGCTTATGATGATGGCATTGGTTTTCGATATGAATTTCCAAAACAGAGAGCCACCGACACATTGATAATTACCGATGAAAATACTGAGTTTAAATTAACAGGAGATCATATGTGCTGGTGGATACCGGGCGACTGGGATATATACGAACATTTATACAATAGCACAAAAATTTCAGAAATAGATGCGCTTGCACTAAAAGAGCATGTTAATCTCGCACAGACATTTATTCCAGAAAATGCCGTGAACACACCTATTACAATGAGAACCGAAAATGGACTTCATCTGAGTTTTCATGAAGCCAACCTCACTGACTATGCCGGAATGACCTTAAAAGTAGATACCAAGACACTGAAGTTTACTAGTGAATTAGTTGGGTCAGACAGAACAGGATACAAGGTAAAACGTGCTCTACCATTTACTACCCCATGGAGAACAATTCAAATTGCAGACAAAGCCACCGAACTGATTGATTCAAAACTAATTGTAAACTTAAATGAGCCTAACAAACTAGGTGACATATCATGGTTTAAACCCATGAAATATATGGGTATCTGGTGGGAAATGCATATTGATGTCGCAAGTTGGGATTATGGTATGGAGCAGAATGAAAATGGCAAATGGGTAGACACAGGCAAGGCACATGGCCGACATGGTGCAACAACTGAAAATGCAAAAAAGTACATAGATTTTGCTTCTGAAAATAATATAAAAGGTTTATTAATTGAAGGCTGGAATACTGGCTGGGAAAGGTGGACAGGCTTTGCCGACAGGGAAGGTATTTTTGATTTTGTAACACCCTACCCCGACTATGATTTGGAAGAAGTTGTTAATTACGCGAAAGAAAAAGGTGTTGATATTATAATGCATCATGAAACATCGGCAGCACCAAGAACTTATGAAAAACAACTTGATACAGCCTATAAACTCATGCATGATTTGGGAATACATGCAGTGAAAACGGGTTATGTGGGTAAGATTATTCCAAAAGGGGAATACCATCATGGGCAATGGATGGTAAATCATTATCGTAAAGTATTAGAAACGGCAGCAAAGTATGAAGTTGCGGTTGATGCTCATGAACCTATTAAAGCCACCGGTATTCGAAGAACCTATCCCAATGCTGTTTCCCGCGAAGGATTAAGAGGCCAGGAGTTTAACGCCTGGTCGCAGGATGGAGGTAATCCGCCGGAACACCTTCCAATAGTTGCATTTACTCGTATGCTTGCCGGGCCTATCGATTTTACACCAGGTGTATTCGATATTAGTCTTCCAACAAAAGAGAATAACCAAGTAAATACAACACTGGCACAACAACTGGCTTTATATGTGATTATTTATAGCCCAATTCAAATGGCATGCGACTTACCGGACAATTATGAAGGGCAGCCAGCATTTCAGTTTGTAAAAGATGTGGGTGTTGATTGGGAACAAACACAAGTGCTAAACGGAGAAGTTGGTGATTATGTGACAATTGAAAGAGAAGAGAAGAATACAGAAAACTGGTTTATCGGTGGTATTACAGATGAAAACTCAAGGGAAATTAATTTGGACTTCGGCTTCCTAACAGATGGTAAAACTTACGATGCAATCATTTATAGGGATGCAAAAGATGCAAATTTTAAAACTAATCCCACAGCTATAGATATTGAGAAAATGGAAATCACTAATTCAACAAAATTGAATATTGTTTTAGCTGAAGGAGGAGGATTTGCAATAAGTTTGACACTTAGAAAATAAAAAAATGCTTATCTTAGAGGTTAAATTATTATGAGTATTAAACAGTCTAATTTTAACTATAATGTCTATTTCTACTTTTTTTCGATTTTATATTGAAAGCCTCCTGAAAAAATTGTCATTATTGGGTGGAATACTATTTTGGCTGGCTGGTGGTTTCTATATGGGCGGGACTATCACGGATGAAACCATCCAAAAGAAACGAAAAAGAAATCTTTCGGTTTTTTCTACTTTTATTATAATACTTATCGTCTTGATAAATAATTTCTGACAGTAAAAACCATAATAACAACTACTTAAGCATTAAAAAGAGACTCCAAAATAATTTTTTATTCATTATTTTGTTCTGTTATAATCATTTTAATTGTAGTTTGGCTCACTTATTGTTATTCCGAATTTCATAAGTGCAATTCAAAATAAAACTTAGTAAGATGAAAACTAAAACTATATTTATACTTGTAATACTTTTTTTATCTTTTAGCATAAAGGCTCAGGACGTAACAACGGTAACTGCAGATACTGATATTAGCGAAAATCTGGATTTGGAGGCCGTTGCTTCAATATTTGGTGAAGCGGAAAATCTGGAAGATTTTGAAAAGAAATTAAACGACCCTGACTTGCAAATATCAAACTTGGACCTTAATGAGGATGGAGAGGTTGATTATTTAAGGGTAGTGGAAAATTCTCAGGAAGGAATACATCTGGTAACTGTTCAGGCTGTTCTAGGAAACGATTTATACCAGGATGTGGCTGTAATATCAGTAGAAAAAGATAAGTCGGGAGAAACTCAGGTTCAGGTGGTTGGAGATGTTTCAATGTATGGGCCCGAATATATTATAACTCCTGTTTATGTTCACCCTCCGGTAATCATTACCTGGTTCTGGGGTCCTTATTATAATCCCTGGAGGTCACCTTATTACTGGGGATATTATCCTCCATATTACAGACCTTGGAAACCTTATCCTGTTCCATATTACCGATCAAGTGTTCATGTGCATGTTAATGTGAATAACAGATATCACAGAAGTTCAAATAGATCAGCCAGATCTATAGAAATGCAAAAACAACACCGAAGAAATGATTATGGAACCAAAAATCCGAGAAGCTCTTTCGATAATAAAAACAAATCAGGGAAAATTAGTAAGGATGGAACCACAAGGTCTAAACAACAAGGCAATGTTAAAAACAAAAATACTAACATAAAGACCAATGACAGAAAAGTAAATGAAAACCGTACTTCTCCCACCACAAGAGATAATAGATCTACAACTACAAATAGGAGCAATAAAACACCAACTAACAATAAGGCTAATAAAACTAAAACTCCAACAAATTCAAATAAGTCAACTAAACAAAGTACTTCAACTAAGAAAACAACTGTAAATAAGCCATCTAAATCCGTTAGTAATAATAAATCTTCAAGACCTGGATCAACAGCAAAACCAACATCGAGAAATAAACCAAATGTCTCTCGATCAAGTACAAAAAGAAATAGTACTCCAAATCGTACATCTAGACCAGGAAGAAAATAATCTTGAAATACATAGAAAAAGCAGGCTTGAATTATTAAAATTCGATCCTGCTTTTTTTATTTATACCAAAATTCTATAAAATAATGCAATATATATTTTGCATTTTGCAATATTTATATTACATTTGTCCCATGGATAATTTAAAATTAAAGATGGCACGGGTTGAGAAAGGCTTATCACAACAAGAATTGGCCGATCTTGTGGATGCTACCAGACAAACCATCGGTCTGATAGAAAAGGGTAAATACAATCCATCTCTTAATATCTGCATTAAAATTGCAAAAGTGCTCGACAAAACATTAAACGATATATTTTGGCATGAAGAAGAAAAGTAAAAAACCATTCTTAAACATGGATGAAAGAAATAAGTTAATCGCTTATAAGGTTATTTCCATAATGTACTTCCTTACAATTATTGCTATGCAGGGAATAGCAATTTACCGACAATTTGCTCTCGGACAAGATTATAAAGAGTTTGAGGATATAGCAATACTAATGACAGTAAACTCACTATTTTTAATTAGTGCACTACTTTATTTTGGAGCTATCCCCATACAAAAACTCAAAGTAAAGTCCATTTTGTTAATTTTTATAGCATTTGTAGCATTGGGAAGTTTATTTACATATTTCAAATACAAGGTTTTTTCCAATACCGAATTAACACTGGAACAACTATTTGATAAGTTAATAATTATAGTCACTATTATAGCAATAATTCTGGGCGTCTGGATAGTACTCTCACTTCTGGGCAAAAGAAGAATAGAAAAAGAATTAGAATAAAAACATGTATAATGGCACAAAAATTAAAGGATTACAAAAAGTTTATTTTTTTCTCAATTATATTGATTTCATTGGGAGTTACATTTACAAATACTATTGATGATGTTCCATCACTTGGAGTTGTTTTTATTGCAATTGGAGGACTCTTTTTTATTATCGGAATGAGCAAAAAGAAGAAGGCAGATAATAAAAGTTCTGATTAATTTCCATATTTGTTTTTCAGGCGAATAAATTTAATAATTTCATACATTTTATAATTCTAATCAAATCAATATTATGAAATCGGCCATCTGTATACTCTTAACTGTTAGCATATTTATTTTTAACCCATTTAAAGGCTTAACACAAAATAATTTAAGCGATAAGCAACTAAAGGCAGTAGCCTACGAAATAATAGAATCAGCGGATATTTGCTCGTTAATTACACTTGATAAAGAAGGACAGCCAAGAGCAAGAGCAATGGATGGATTCCTGCCTGATGAAA
The DNA here is from genome assembly GCA_002869315.1 of Marinilabiliales bacterium. Lineage (GTDB taxonomy): Bacteria > Bacteroidota > Bacteroidia > Bacteroidales > F082 > BM524. Next base: position 16,399 of record PKTD01000078.1, read on the forward strand.
ACTTTGTTATATGGTTTGGAACAACCGTTAAAAGCCGAAAAGTTGAGCAAATAAAAAATGACCCTCGTATTACACTTTACTATCTCGACTCTGATAAATCAGGATATGTATCAATTTATGGTAAAGCCGAATTAGTGAATGACGACAAATTAAGGGAAAAGTACTGGAAAGATGAGTGGGAAGCATTTTATCCAGATAAAGAATCTGACTATTTGCTAATAAAGGTTATTCCTAAATGGATGGAAATAATAAGTATACCTAATGGCATAAATGGTGATGCTGTAACCTGGACCCCTGCGAAAGTTATCTTCTAATATTTTCCCCATAGAAATAATCTACATATGAAAAAAATAATACTGATATTATATCTTATAAGTTTGGTTTATACCGGTTTCACACAGGAGAAAAACAAAGGTATTAGTTTATCATTAAAAACAGGTATTACCTTCGCAAATATGTATGGCCCTGATGTGGATAGTGAGACATTTTTAAATGGCTCTGGTCCTGAAAATTTTTATGCTAACCATCCTGCAAGTTCTATTTTCAAAGCAGGATTTAACATTGGTCTTCTGGCAGATTATAGAATTAATAAATATCTTTCTTTGGGTATTGGGGGATCTTACATCCAGAAAGGAGCAAAAATTAATGCCACTAAACACTGGATAAGTGATGCTCAAACATATGAAGATGTGGAAGGAAATATTTATTGGAATCAAAACTTCTGGACAGTTGAATTTCCATTAACTGTTTATTTACCACTAAAAAAAGATGATATATACTTTCAGGGTGGACTATTCACAGGCTTCCTGATTAATTCAAAGGAAGAAGGTAATATTACGATGTCGCAAAAAGATTATAAATATGTAAATGACAGAAGAGCTAATAAAAACGAATCCGGTTTCTTTTTAGCTGCTGGATTTATTAACTCTTTTCCAAAAATCAAAGGAAAACTCTTTATAGAGATTAACTGGAGCAGAAGCATTAAAAAATCACCCGGTAGTGATATGATACCAAATCCACAGTATTATCATAATCAAACCATTAGCCTTAACTTAGGTTATAGATATAATATTTAAACTGCTTCTTAAGCTTTTTATAATTAATTAATTTTCAGCATACTTTTTCCATACCCATTCCAAAGCGTGGGCTCTTGGGCCGCAGGCCTCATTCTTTGCAATTAATGCCATCTTATTGGATTCAACACTCACAAAATACTCTCCAACACCTTCGCAATCTGCGTCTTCTATTATTTTTAAAATATCACCTTCAAGAACAAAAGATGCAGTGGAATTTGAGTGACCTTCAACACTTTCCAGTAAAATCCAATCGTATGTATTATCAGTATTAATATTCAACTGAACATTAAATAACTGTCCTTGAGCATCCGATTGCAGAGCTATCCATGGACCATAAATATCAGGACTTTCATTCTCTTTTTTACATGAACTAAAAACAATAATTAAAATTGCTGTTAATAGGAAAATTTGCTTTTTCATAATTAATATTTTTTATTTTCTTTAAGCAAATAAAATTACTAATAATAGATTAATAAAAGCCTAATAACCAAAAAATTAATTAGATCATTAGATAAAAATGAAATAATAAAGTATTTATAAAAACCAAATCCACTTTTTTTACGTCTTTTTTATAATTAAGTACTAATTTTTAATATTTTTATAGATATATTAATCCCTACAATGAAAAATAATAAAGTCATAAATATCTCAGTAATACAAGACTTATCATAACGAAAAAAATGACAAACAAAAAAGAAAGGATATATTTTGAAAATCTAGATGTAATAAGGTTTTTGGCTGCATTTATGATAATTATATATCATTCTTATAGTTCATGGGTAGGATGGTATGGAAAAATTAGAATTACTGCTGTTAGTCCTGATGGCAATTTTACAACATTTGGTAAGTTTTTAGATCAATTGGTCAGGAACCTTGGAATTGGGGTAGATATTTTCTTTCTGCTAAGTGGGTTTCTTATCACTTACATACTTCTAGAAGAAAAGAAAAGAACCCGAAAAATCAGGATAGATAAGTTTATTATAAGAAGAACATTAAGAATCTGGCCTTTATATTTTCTGTTGATAGCAATTGCTCCTTTATTAGTAGACTGGGTGGATAGCGAACCTCCCTCATATTTAATGAATGCACTTTTTCTGGGTAATTTTAACATTATCCAAACCGAAAAATGGTTGTTCCCATTTTCCCATTTCTGGACAATCTGCGTTGAGGAACACTTTTATTTAATTTGGCCATTTATAATATTTCTTATCCCAAAAAAACATTTACTTCCTACCTTCGTATTTTTTATTTTAACAAGTTTTGGCTTCCGCATATATTCAGCAATGACAATGGTTTACCCTTGGTTCACCATTTATCTCCACACACTAAGTCGATTAGATGTTTTAGTAATAGGTTCTATTGCAGCCTACTTTTATTCTGAAAAACCTATTGTATTCAAAATCAGACCATTATTTAGAATACTACTGCTTTTATTATTAATTTTTTCACTCTCACTTGAACCTGTTGTACTTTGGCAAACAGCTTTCTCGGCAGCATTCAAAAAGTATTTCTACATTGGAATAATTTCTGTTCTTTTACTGGACTATAATTTCAACCCAAGTTTTAAACACTTTTTACCAAATAAAAGTTTTATTCATTATCTTGGAAAAGTTTCATACGGGATTTATATGTATGGAAATATTATTGTTACAATTATCATGGATAAACTTATTAAGGAGTATGAAATAAGGGTGGGTTGGATATTCTTCTCTATTGTTATCAGCCTCAGTTTGATAATCCCCATAATCAGTTATGAACTTTTTGAAAAACCTATACTCAAAATCAGCAAGAAGTTTCAGGTTGTAAAAACCAGAAGATAATAGTATAATTAAAACTGGATAAGCCTATAAGCTGTTCTGCAGAAAAAGAATTCAAAAAAAAACATCAATTCAATAATATTTACATTTGTACAAACATTTATTAAATTTTTAATGAAAGACTTTTGGAATAGCCGTTATGCAGATAAAGAATACGCTTACGGAACAGAACCTAATAATTATTTTAAACAAATAATCGATGGTCGTAAATTAGGTGGCAGAATTTTACTTCCTGCAGAAGGAGAAGGGCGTAATGCGGTTTATGCAGCAAAAAAAGGTTTGGAGGTATTTGCTTTCGACATTAGTATTGAAGGTAAAATCAAAGCATTGAAACTTGCTAAAAATCAAAATATTAAGATAGCATATGAGATTGGAGACTTTTTGAAAATGCCATTAAAAGAAGACAGTTTCGATGCAGCAGCATTGATTTTTGCACATTTTCCACCTAATATTATTTCGGTTTATCATAAGAAAATTGCAGATTTGTTAAAACCGGGAGGAATAATTATTCTGGAAGGATTCAGCAAAAGACACTTTGATTTACAACTTAAAAACCCCAGCGCCGGAGGGCCTAAAAATATTGATATGTTATTCAGCAAAACTCAAATTTCAAGTGATTTTAAAAATTTTAAAGTACTTGATTTTGAAGAAAAAGAAGTAGTACTTGAAGAAGGGATATTTCATAAAGGAAAAGCACAAGTAATAAGGTTTTGTGGAGTAAAAAAATAGTTTTAAAATATTAAAAAAAGTGTATATTTATGGCAAATATTTCACCGCTGCTATAATAAGAAGTTTGAAAATTATCACAGTTTACTACAAATAAAAAATTCATAATATTAAATTTATTTAAAATAATGATAAGCAACTGCTTTTCAGTTCATTAAAAAATTTGTAATCTATAAATATGGGATCATCAAAAGATATTATATACGAATTTGAAAAGGCACTTTTAAGTCTTGACAAAATTGAAACCAAAAGGTTATTGAATAATGAAAACATAAATTTGACTCCTAACGAAATAGTTAGCCAGATAGTTGTTCCTGCTATGGAGAGAATTGGAGAATCATGGCAGGAAGGTAATCTGGCATTATCTCAAATATATATGAGCGGTAGAATTTGTGAAACTTTAATTGATGAGTTACTCGACTCAAGTTCAAACAAAAGAAAAAATCAACCCAATATGGGAATTGCAGTCCTCGATGATTTTCACTTCCTGGGAAAGAGAATTATTCATTCACAAATACGCTCAGCAGGATTCGAAATTAAGGACTATGGGAGAAAAACAGTAGAAGGTTTAGTTAGTAGTATTATTGAGGACAAAATAGAAATCATTTTTATTTCAACACTCATGTACCCTTCTGCATTAAGCATAAAGTTGGTAAAGGAAAAACTGAGTGATTTGGCACCTAATGTAAAAATAATTGTTGGTGGAGCACCTTTCAATATGGATAAAAAATTATGGAAAGAGGTTGGTGCCGATGCAATGGGTTCTGATGGAGTTGAAGCCTTAAAATTTATTAACCAGATAATTAAAGAATAATATGAATACAATGACATCACTTCAAAGAGTTTTAACTGCTCTGGGACAGAAAGAACCCGATAGAGTTCCTTTATTTCTTCTGTTAACAATGCATGGTGCAAAGGAGTTGGGAATGAGTATAAAAGAGTATTTTTCGAAAGGTGAAAATGTTGCAAAAGGGCAATTGCTTTTACGCGAGAAATACGGTAACGACTGTTATTATGCTTTTTTCTATGCTCCAATTGAGGTTGAAGCATGGGGAGCGGATGTAATTTACAGAGAAGATGGGCCGCCTAATTCAGGAGAACCATTAATAAAAAATATTGATGATATATTGAAACTTAAACCTCCTGTTGTAAAAGGTAACCTTGCATTAGAAAAAAACCTCGAATGCATCCGACTTTTAAAAGAAAATGGAGCAGATGAAGTTCCCATTATTGGAGTAGTTATGTCGCCTTTTTCATTACCCGTTATGCAAATGGGGTTTGAGAAGTATCTAATATTAATGCATGAACATCCTGAAACTTTTGAACATTTGATGAAGTTAAACGAAGAGTTCATTGTTTCGTGGGCTAACGCTCAGATAGAAGCGGGCGCCACTGCTATCACCTACTTTGACCCAGTTTCATCAACATCTATTATTCCTAGGGAACTTTTCCTTAAAACTGGTTTTCAAATAGCGAAAAGGACTATATCAAAAATAAATGGACCAACAGCAATACATTTAGCCTCAGGACGTTGTTTACCTATAATAGATGATCTTGCTCAAACAGGCACTGCCATTGTTGGAACAAGTGTCTTGGAAGATCTGGTTGAGGTAAAATCTCAGTGCAATGGCAGACTTACGGTATTGGGAAATTTAAATGGTATAGAAATGTGCCGATGGACTAAGAGAGAAGCAGAAAATGCAGTAAAGGATGCCATTGATAAAGCAGCAGCAGGTGGTGGTTTTATACTTTCTGACAATCACGGTGAAATACCTTATCAAGTTTCAGATGAAATTATCATGACTATTGCTGAAACAACTCGTAAATACGGAAAATATCCACTAAAAAGATAGTATAGTGCCCGAAAAATTACAACTATATGTTTGTGAACATTTTAAAATTGAAACCCTAAGTGTTCTTGAATTTATTGAAACTAATGATGTGGAACCCCTGTTTTTCCCAATAAGGTGTGGTCGGCCAATTCAAACCAACAAAAAATTCTCATCATTATCAATATTTGATAAAAACCTTACTGATAGCAAATCCATTTGTGCCTGCTCATGCCTGCTTGAAGAAGACAAAGAATTTCTTGATAATAACAATATTGAGAAATTATACCTGGATAATTGCTTTCAAATGTTTGCTCCTAAATCAATTATTAACAAATTGATAAATGAAGGTGCCTACATTATTACACCAGGTTGGTTAAGCAAATGGAGAGTATGGGTAAAACAATGGGGCAAAAAAGAACATATTAAAGATATGTTTTCTGAAACTATTAGCAAACTTGTTTTACTCGACACTGGAAATGATCCCAACTCATCTCTAAACTTGAAAGATTTTTCTGAGTACTTAAATATTCACTCAGAAACAATTGATGTAGGCTTAGACTTTTTTAAACTGTATTTGGAAAATGAAATTTTAAAATGGAGATTAAGCCTGAAGAATCAGAATAATCAAGACAATAAAACTAAAATACAGTCTGATTATGCAATGGCCTTAGACCTACTGGCCCATCTTCCACGAGCAGAAAAGGAAGAGGTACTGGCAAATAGAATAATGGAGGTTTTTGTTATGATGTTTGCTGCAAATAAAATTACCTACTTATCCATAGTCGACTCAAAACCACTAAACTCCTGGTCTATACCGGATGGGTTAAATACTACAAACTGTATTGATAAAAAATCAAACTTAGCTGACCCAATAAGCAGAACAAAATCCGATAAGGGATTTTGCATCAGGATTGGTAGCAAAGAAAATACACTGGCCATTATTGAATTAGATGATATTACCTTCCCTGAAAATATTGTTGAATATCAAAATCTTGCATTGGATATGTCTGAAGTTATTGCATTGTCAATAGAAAACTCCAGATATTTCCAAAAACTGCTTGAAATGAATAAAACCCTTAAAAGTTTAAACCTAACGAAAGATAAATTATTCTCTATTATAGCTCACGATTTAAGGAGTCCGTTTGGGCATATCCTAAATATTTCTGAATTATTAATCGACAAAACAGATGATCTTAGCAATGATAAACTAAAATTGTATTCGAATATAATCTACACCTCTGCTCAAAGAACACTTGTTTTACTTGACAATTTGCTAAATTGGGCTAAATCACAAACAGGGCAACTAAGTAATAATCCTAAGAGTCAATCTTTAAATCCTTTAATTGAAGAAACTACAGAATTTTTAATTCCAAACGCACTATCAAAGGGTATAAGATTAAACTACATTGCAACTGAATAACTCACTGTTTTTGCAGATCTAAATATGATACAAACAGTATTACGAAACCTTATTTCAAATGCAATAAAATTTACAAACTCAAAGGGTGAAGTAATTATTTATGCACAAAAGCGAAATGGTATGGTATTGGTTACTGTTAAAGATAATGGAGTAGGTATGGATAAAGATAGAATTGATACATTATTTGATCTTGATTCGAATGAAACTACTTTGGGAACAAATGAGGAAAAAGGTTCAGGTTTAGGATTGCTACTTTGCAAAGAATTTGTTGAAAAAATTGGAGGCAAAATATGGGCTGAAAGCAAAATAGGTGAAGGAAGTATATTTAAATTTACAATACCACAGAAGTAAATATTTTAATCCTGAGTTCACCATATATGCTCTAGATTGACATACATCAAATTAAGGCATTTATTCAGATAGCTGATATACAATTTATATGTATCCTTAATTTTCTCAATTTTTATTACAATTACCTACATTTGCATATGCTTCCAGTGAATCAAAATAATTTATCAAGACTTGGCCATACAAGTTTCATTTTAATTTTGATTATTGCATTATTTATTTCATGTGACAAAGACAAGGAGCCTGAGTATAAGAACCCAAATATTAGTATTGAAAAGAGAGTTGATGATCTTCTTTCACGAATGACTTTAGAAGATAAATTCTGGCAATTATTTATGATTCCGGGTGATTTATCAGAGGGAAGCGAAAAATACAAACACGGAATTTTTGGTTTTCAAGTATCAACAAAGGGAAAATCAAAAAATGGTGCAGAACAATTGCTGGATTATTCTACTTCAGGAACAGCAAAAAAAATGGCGAATGAAATAAATGAAATTCAAAAATATTTTGTTGAGGAAACGCGGCTTGGCATTCCTATTATACCATTCGATGAGGCACTGCACGGGCTGGTTAGAGAAGGCGCTACTGTTTTTCCGCAATCCATAGCAATTGCGGCCACTTGGGATACAACACTTATGAATGAAGTGGCAAAAGCTATTGCCATGGAAACCAAAAGTCGTGGTATAAGGCAGATATTATCGCCTGTTTTAAATATTGCCAGAGATGTGCGATGGGGAAGAACTGAAGAGACCTATGGTGAAGATCCCACTCTAACTACCCAAATGAGTCTGGCTTATATATCTCAACTTGAAAAAAATGGAGTTATAGCAACTCCCAAACATTTTATAGCTAATGTAGGACATGGTGGCCGCGACTCCTACCCTATTCACTTTAACGAACGTCTCTTGGAAGAGATATACTTTCCGGCTTTTAAGGCCTGTGTACAAAATGGATATGCAACATCCATAATGACTTCCTATAATTCTCTTGATGGCAGGCCATGCACAGCAAATAACTGGTTATTAAACAAAAAACTCAAAGCAGAATGGGGATTTGATGGTTTTGTTATTTCAGATGCAGGAGCAGTTGGTGGGGCCAATGTTTTGCACTTTACCGCCAAAGATTATACTGATGCCACTACACAATCAATAGAAAATGGTTTGGATGTTATCTTTCAGACTTCTTATGACCATTACCCTTTGTTTTATGATGCTTTTGAAAAAGGTCTTATTGATGAAAATGCAATAGATGAGTCGGTGAGGAGAGTATTGAGAGCCAAATTCAAACTCGGACTTTTTGAAAATCCATACATTAATCCCGCTGAAGCGGAAAAATATAATGCTTCGAAAAAACATCGAAATATTGCAAAAAAGGCTGCTCTGGAATCCATTGTCCTGCTAAAAAATGAAGCAAATACTCTACCTTTTAGTAAAGAATTAAAATCGGTCGCAGTAATTGGTAGTGATGCCACTGAAGCCCGGCTGGGAGGTTATTCAGGGCCGGGAAATAATACTGTAAGTATTTTAGATGGAATTAAAAACAAACTCAGCAAAAACTGCAAAATAAACTTTGTAAAAGGCTGTGAAAGAATTAGTTCAGATTTTATTACCATCCCTTCAGAAAATCTGTTTTTGTATGAAAACCACAAAAAGGAAAATGGTTTGAAGGGTAAATATTTCAATAATACTTCCCTTGAGGGAGAAGCCGATTTGGTGAGAACCGATGCCATAATCGATTTCAGATGGACACTTTTCTCTCCCGATCAGAAAAAAATAAATTACGATCAATATTCCGTTAGATGGACAGGAAGACTAGTTCCCGATAAAACGGGCGATTTTCAAATAGGCATTTATGGTGATGATGGTTACCGACTGTATTTAAATAATGAATTGATAATAGATAATTGGCAAAAACAAAGCGTAAGGCAAATCACAAAAACTTATCATTTTGAAAAAGGTAAAGAATACGATTTAAAATTAGAGTTTTATGAGACAGTTGGAAATGTAAACTTCAAATTAATTTGGAATTTGGGTGTTGATAACGATTGGCAAAATCAAATACGGCAAGCGGTTGATAATGCAAATAAAAGTGATATCGCAATTATAGTTGCAGGCATAGAGGAAGGCGAATTTCGCGACAGAGCATTTTTAAACCTTCCGGGCCATCAGGAGGAAATGATTAAAGAAATTGCCAAAACCGGAAAACCAATAGCAGTGGTTTTAGTTGGAGGTTCTGCAATAGTTATGAATGAATGGATAAATGATATTCCTGCCATTGTTGATGTTTGGTATCCGGGTGATGAAGGTGGAAATGCTGTTGCAGATGTTTTGTTTGGCGATTATAATCCTGCAGGCCGCTTGCCCATAACTTTTCCGATTGATGAATCGCAATTGCCTTTGTATTACAATCATAAGCCTACAGGCAGAGGCGATGATTATGTTAACCTCAGCGGAAAACCGCTATTTCCTTTTGGCTACGGACTAAGTTATACCACTTTTAAGTATTCTGACTTAAAGATAAAATCACCAGTTATAAATGCCGACCAAACTACAAGCATTAGTTTTAAACTTACAAACACAGGCAATTATGACGGAGATGAAGTTGTCCAGCTATATATTAAAGACCTTTACGCTTCAGTTGCAAGACCTCTCATGGAGTTAAAAGGCTTCAAGCGTATCCATCTTAAAAAGGGAGAAACCAAGGAAATTAGTTTTATTATAACTCCTGAGATGCTTAGTATGCTCGACGAATATTTGAACCTGCTAGTAGAGCCCGGAGAATTCAGATTAATGATTGGGGCTTCATCCAATGACATAAGATTGACTGAAAATTTAATTGTGAATTAATGCAAATGGTCTTTGATGAACAACTTAGGAGAACATAAACACATAGTTTGCTTTGGCGAAATATTATGGGATCAGTTGCAATCAGGAAGTGTTCCGGGCGGGGCACCCATGAATGTTGCTGTACGCGCTTCATCTTTAGGATTGCGAGCGTCAGTTATTTCAAAACTTGGAAAGGATAAAGCCGGAAGGGATTTGAAAAAATATCTGGAGGAAAAGCAAATAGAAACTGAACTGCTGCAGACAGATGAAAATTATAGTACTGGTTTTGTAGAAGTAAATCTGAATAAGAAAGGCATTGCAACTTACAATATTAAAAGACCAGTAGCCTGGGATAAAATTGAATTAACAGACCAGAATAAAGAGGCAGTTAGAAACTCGAATGCCTTCATTTACGGCTCACTTGCTTGCAGAGATAAAGTATCAAAAAATACTCTTTTGACTTTATTAAAGTTAGCTTCATTTAAAATATTTGATATTAACCTTCGTCCACCTTTTTATGATTTAGATTTTATAATGAAATTAATCAGAAAGTCGGATATCATTAAATTAAATGATGAGGAACTAATAATACTTGCTAAGCACATTGGCTCACAAACTGAGGATGAAAAAGCAAATATAAAACTCATCAATAACAAACTTAATGTCAGTAACATATGTGTAACAAGAGGTGAAAATGGAGCAGTATTTTTTTGTGATAATAAATTCTATGAGCATCCCGGATATAAAGTTAAAGTTGAAGATACAATAGGTTCCGGTGACAGTTTTTTAGCTGCTTTAACAGTAAAAATACTAAACAATACAAAGCCCGAGGAAAGTCTCCAGTTTGCTTGCAAAGTAGGAGCCCTGGTGGCTGCTGAAAAAGGAGCAAATGCTGAAATTAATATCGAGCACCTGTAAATAAATTCGCTTTTTATATAACTATAAATAAAAATCTATATCCACCTAAAAACTCATTTCTGCGCAAATAAAAGCTACTAAAAAGATTTCATATCTTTACCGCCTCAAAAATTAAGGTGAAAGCAAAAGTTTACGGCATATTAATTTTATTGTTTTTGGTAGTACCCCTAGCCTCTACTTATTCTTATTTGCATATCAAAAAGCAAAAAATAAAAAAAGAGCTTAAACAGAGAGTGCTTGAAAACTTGGATAAGGAAAACCTTATCCAGATGTCTTTTACAGATCTGGAGTTAGAGAAACTGAACTGGAAACATTCACATGAGTTTGAATTCAATGGGCAAATGTATGATGTTGTAAACAAAGAAATTCATGGTAAAACAACAGTTTTATGGTGTTGGAACGACAGCAAAGAAACTGCCATAAACAAACAAATTGACAAACTTTTGGCTTTTGCTCTGGGAAATAATCAGCAGAGTAAGGAAACTCAAAAACGACTTAATAATTATTTTAATTCGTTATTTTATAATGAATTACAGCCTTTGAAAATATTTATTAACCATAATAATTATCAATATAGTATTTATAAAGTGGTGTACCATCTATTACGTTTAAGTCCACCCTCACCTCCTCCACAAATTGATTGGTTCATTCACAATTAAACATATGTCTTGAATAAGGCATTATTAAAATCAATTTGTAAATACAAAAAACGATAATGAAAAGAGTTTATATTTTACTCTTATTTTTGAGTTTAGTTATTGTGGGCAAAACTCAAACGATAAGCATAAAAGATCAGGAAACCGGTAAAGCAATGGAATTGGTAAGCCTGATGAGTGAAAACCCTAAAGCATTTACAACAACAAATGTTAATGGTCAGGCTGACATTTCAAGTTTTATAGGGTCTGAAAAAATAGAAATCAGGAGTTTAGGTTATAAGTCAATTATTAAAAGTTATGCAGAATTAAAATTAGCTAACTTTCAGATAGGAATGGAAATTTACAACTTAAACCTAGATGAAGTAGTGGTAGCAGGAACTCGCTGGCGTCAATCCTCCGACAATATCCCATCAAAAATTGTAACCATTTCACCATCTGAAATAAACCTGCAAAACCCTCAGACTGCTGCGGATTTACTTGCAGTTTCAGGAAAAGTCTTTATACAGAAAAGTCAGCAAGGCGGAGGAAGCCCGATGATAAGAGGCTTTGCAACTAACCGCTTACTTTATACTGTAGACGGTGTAAGGATGAATACAGCAATATTCAGAGGTGGCAACATACAGAATGTAATAAACCTGGATCCATTTGTCATGGAAAATACTGAGGTTCTTTTCGGCCCCGGATCAGTAATTTATGGTAGCGATGCCATCGGAGGTGTAATGAGTTTTCAAACATTAACTCCTCAGTTTTCATTAACTGATAAACCTATGGTAACGGGAAAAGCCATCAGCAGGTTTTCCACAGCCAGCAAGGAAAAAACAGGTCATTTTGACGTTAATGTAGGCTGGAAAAAATGGGCTTTTGTTACCAGTTTCAGTGCCTGGGATTATGACAATCTCCGACAAGGAAGTAATGGTCCGGAGGACTACATAAAACCTTACTATGTTCAACGTCAGGATGGCATAGACAAAGTGATTACTCAGGATGATCCATTATTACAGATACCATCGGCTTATTCTCAAATGAATTTAATGCAGAAAATACGTTTTAAGCCAAATGATAAGTGGGAATTCCAATATGGTTTCCATTATTCTGAAACCACACCTTACGGTAGATACGACCGGCATAATCGTGTTAAAAATGGAAGTCCACGTTATGCAGAATGGAATTATGGCCCACAAAAATGGTTGATGAATAATCTGAATATTACCCATACAAGCGACAATATGTTTTTTAATCAGATGACAATCAGGCTGGCTCAACAATCATTTGAAGAGAGTAGAATTGACAGAGCTTTTAATGATATTGAAAGAAATTTTAATGCTGAAAAAGTTGATGCCTATTCAGTTAATATAGATTTTGTAAAATGGACTAATAAGAAAAATACTTTTTACTATGGCTTTGAATATGTTAGAAATGATGTAAATTCAACAGGTAGTATTACAGATATTATCACTGAAATTACCATCGATGGACCAGCTAGATATCCAAACTCCAGTTGGACATCTATAGCTGCATATATAGAGGATGTTTATAAAGTCTCTAATAACTTCAGTTTACAGGGGGCTTTAAGGTATAATCAATTTATTCTGGATGCAGATTTTACAAATAACACCAGTTTTTATCCTTTCCCTTTTACTAATGTAAACATTAATCAGGGAGCCTTAACAGGATCCATAGGTGGAGTTTATCGCCCATCAGGCACATGGATAATAAATGCTAATTTGGGTACTGCCTTCCGTTCTCCAAATGTTGATGATATAGGAAAAGTTTTCGACTCAGAGCCCGGTGCTGTTGTAGTTCCAAACCCTGATCTTAAGGCAGAGTACGCTTACAACTTTGACCTTGGAGTCGCCAAAGTTATATCTGATATCGTAAAACTGGACGTTACTGCTTATTACACTCATTTGAGAAATGCTATGGTAAGGCGCGATTATCAGTTAAACGGTCTCGACAGCATAATGTATGAAGGTGAAATGAGTAAAGTGCAAGCCTTACAAAATGCTGCGGTTGCTAATGTATATGGGGTACAATTTGGACTGGAAGTAAAATTGCCTTCCAACTTCACTTTTTCAACTGACCTCAACTTCCAGAAAGGAGATGAGGAAATGGATGATGGTAGCACAAGTCCGTCAAGACACGCCGCACCTTTCTTTGGAGTTTCCAGAATCAATTACAGATTTAAAAAATTAAATCTTGAATTTTATGCCAATTACCAGGGGGAACGCACTTATGATCAACTCCCTGTAAGCGAGCAGTCGAAAGATGAAATATATGCCAAGGATAAAAATGGAAATAATTATTCTCCCGCATGGTATACTCTTAATGTAAAGGCCATATATGATCTGGAAAACCAGTTTATTCTAAGTGCAGGAGTTGAAAATATTACCGATCAAAGATACCGGCCTTATAGTTCAGGTATTTCCGCTCCTGGAAGAAACTTCATTCTCTCTTTGAGATATATGTTTTAAAATCTTATAACTTTTGAAGAAGGATTTTCATCAAGAGTAAAAAAACAGCTGTATAAACACTTTTCTTGGCATTAATTTTGAATTAATTGAATGCTAAACCTGTATATATCAGGATTAATTAGATTTTAAATAAAATTCTCGGCTCACTATAAATATCACTTAATCATGAAGAAATATTTTCTTTTAATTTTAATAACTAGTTCAATCTCTTTTATCGGTTGTAAGGAAAATAAAACTATTTCAGGCCTCTGGGAAATTGAAAGTGTTAGTGTTAATAATCAAACCATGACTCCCATTGCCAGGTGGATGCAATTTAATGCCGACGGTACACAAATTTCCGGTAACGGCTGGTATCAGCATTCTTATGGAAACTATGAATATGATATTAATAGCAAAACCCTAAGAGTTGAAAATACAAATAGTATTAAGGATCCATATGAGGCATTTACAGTAAAAATCGAAAACAACAGAATGTATTGGACACGACTTGAAGATGGCAATTCTGTGGAGGTAAAACTTAAAAGAACTGACAATTTACCAAAGGCTCCATCTGATGAAATTATTGGAGTTTGGAAATTAAAAACTTTGGAAGGGGATTATAACTTTTTTATGAAAGATAGCATTTCTTTGAAGAATGATTATATCTTTTTCAGATGGGATCTGAAATTTGTTGCCGGTACATCCACAGGAAAAGAATTTGGAGTTTATAATGTTAATGCTCACAAACCTGAACTTGAATTAATCCCATACAATAAAAGCCTGGACAGGAGTTTTTGGAAATTTGAATTTGATGAAAATATATTATCTTTATACCTCTTAAATTCAGATACTTTAGTTACAAGAAAATTCATAAGAACAGATGAATTTCCAAAGTAAATACCAAATATTAATTAATTGAAAAGAAAATGGACTTATTAGATTTAAATATCAATATTGATAATACACATAGTAAAAGTCTAATTCGAAAATTAAACAAATTAAACTCTCTTATCTCAGAATTAAAAGAAAGAAACTTGCCTGAAGAAATTATTAAAGAGTTTAATACTGAAATTGAAAAACTTAATTCATCCCCTTTAAAGGGTAAAAAACTTGGCAGACTTATTTCAAAAAGTAAAATGTACATTCTCCAAACGCTGGACAAAAAACTGAAAATTGTTCCAAAAAATGCCTACAGAGGACGTTGGCTTGCCATAGGAATGATAGTTTTTGGCATCCCTATGGGTACAGCATACGGATTAGCAATGGGAAATATGGGATTCGTAGGGGTTGGCATACCAATTGGTATGGTAATCGGAATGGCAATTGGTTCAAGGATGGACAAAAAAGCCGCCAAAGAAGGCCGACAGTTAAAATTTGAAGCTTCTGAAGTTTAGTTATTCACCTTTTAGTTTAATCAATACACAATAAAATAAAATGTATTCAAAAAGAATAATACCACTTATTTTTGTTCTGATCGGATTACTAATCTTTTCTTGCAACAAAAATGAGAATACAGAGAAAAAAGTAGTTATGCTGGCTGAAGGTACTACTTTTAACGACCAGAGTTTTCTGAAATAATGTAAAGAGGGAATGGAACAAGCCAGCTTAGATTTTAATCTTGATGTTGAGTATAATATTGACACTTCTACAAACAAATATTTAAGCAGACTTGAAACTTATGGTGAAGCCAATTACGATTTAATAATTGCCATAGGATATATGTGGAATGATGCAGTTTTGCAAGCCTCTGATAAGTACCCCAATACTAAATTCATACTAGTTGATAACGAACTTACAGAAACTAAAAATAATGTAATTAGTATTATTTTTGATGTAGACGAAGCTGCATTCCCTATTGGGTTTTTATCAGCCTGGTGGGCAGATGCTCAAGGTGTTGACACTCCAAAAACTGCTTATGTTGGAGCACTTGAAATACCTCAGATAAGGCAGTTTACTGAACCATTTAATAATGGAGTAAATTATTACAATGATAAATACTCTAAAAATGTAAATACCAGTGGTGTTTATGCAGGTAGTTTTTTTGACGAAGAACTTGGTAAATATCTATGCGACAGCTTAATAAATACTGGAGCAGATATAATTTTTGCAGTTGGTAGTGAAACCGCCAGTGGCGCTTTATTGCAAGCCAAACACAATAATGTCTGGGGTGTGGGTACCGATGTAGACCAGTATTTCTCGTTTCCGGAAGTAGCTGAAATAATGCTTACAACGGCAATTAAAGGACTTGACAATTCCATTTATGATGTGGTTAAATCCTTTACCGAAAATAAATTTAATGGGGGTACTACTTATCATGGCAAACTTGATAATTCAGGTGTTTCATTAGCACCTTATCATAATGCTGATTTAATTGTTGCTGATAGCATCAAAACAGAAGTTGAAAATATAAAGGTGCAAATAATAAATGGAAATTTGTCCAGTGGCTGGCCGGATTAGAAACTAGTATTTTTTCATTAAGGCAGGTAAAATAATTTACCAGTTTATATACTTTTGGTTATTATTTAACCCCAACACATCATTAAAGTTATATACTTATTTTTTTCATTTATTTTTTTGTATTTTTACTGTTGCCTATCAGGCTAATAAATGTATAAATTCATCAATGGAAAATCAAAAATCAATTGTAGATTTAAAAGATAAAATAGAATGTCTTGAGAAAGAGCTATATCTATTGAAAAAAGATAAGCAAGATGAAAAAAGTGAAGTATACAAAAACCTTTTTAATAAGAGCCATCCCATTAAGTTGATTATTGATTATGAAACAGGACAAATCGTAGATGCCAACAACTCAGCTTGTAAATTTTATGGATACTCCCATAAAGAGTTAACCTCTCTAGATATTACCCAAATAAACATACTGCCTGATGATTATGTAAAAAAGGAAATGCGCAACGTAAAACTTGGCATTCTAAACAATTTTCAGTTTAAACACAAATTAAAAGACAATCGTATAGTAGATGTAAATGTTCAAAGCAGCGTTTTGGAGATTAATGGCAGAACTTTACTTTATTCCATTATTCATGACACAACCGAGCGTATAAAAGAAGAACACGACCTTATCGTAGCAAAAGAAAAAGCTGAGGAAGGCGAGCGACAGTTTCGTCAACTATTTGAGAATATGGGTCAGGGCTTTGCTTTACACAAAATCATTTATGATAAAAAACACAAAGCTACTGACTATAAATTTATTTTGGCAAACCATACATTCGAGGAATTAACTGGGCTTAAAATAAAAAACATACTTAATAAAAATGCTACGAAGGTTATACCTGGGCTAGAAAAGAAGTGGATTGAAAAGTATGCGAAAGTTGCACAAAAGGGTGGATTATTAAATTTTGAAAGTTATTCAGAAAATTTAAAAAAACACTATAAAGTTATTGCATATTCACCTCAGCCTGACTATTTCGCAACAGTTTTCACCGATATTACAGAAAATAAACTTTTTGAGCAAAAATTGGAGAGATCAAAAAACGAAGCAGAGTTAAATCTTCGTAAACTGAGAATAGTGACCAATACAATACCTGATTTAATATGGCTTAAAGATCTAAATGGTTTATATTTAAATTGTAACCTTAAATGTGAAGAATTATTTGCAGCAAAAGAAGTAGAAATCATTGGCAAATCTGATTATGACCTAATCGACAAGGAAACAGCAGATTCTTTTCGCCAGAAAGATAAACAGGCAATTAAAAAGGGTGGTCCCATAATTCATGAAGAAGAAATAAAATTTCTTGACGACGGTCATGTAGAGATACTGGAAACCATTAGAACACCGATTTTTTACAACAATAAAATTCTGGGAATTTTAGGAGTAGGAAGAAATATTACAGAAAGAATTAAAGCAGATAGAGAATTGTTACTTGCAAAAGAAAAGGCTGAAGAAAGTGACAGATTAAAATCTGCTTTCTTAGCAAATATGAGCCATGAAATCAGAACCCCGATGAATGGCATATTAGGATTTGCCGAACTTCTCCAAAAGCCCAATTTAACAGGTAAAGAACAAAATAAATATATCGATATTATACAAAAAAGTGGTGCCAGAATGCTCGACACTGTTAATGATATTATCGAAGTTTCTAAAATTGAAACTGGCCAGGTTAGCCTTAACATGTCTAAAATAAATGTTTCTGATTTAATAGAACATAATTATAATTTCTTCAAACTGGAGGCAGAAAAAAAAGGACTGCAATTTATTCTTGAAAATAAAGTGGAAAAATCAGATTGCAATATAATAGTTGACGAAACCAAATTGAATTCTGTTTTAGCAAATATTTTAAAAAATGCCATTAAATATACTCATGAAGGCTATATCAAAATAAATTGTTATAAAAATGAAAACTACCTTAAATTCGCAATAAAAGATAGTGGAATTGGCATAGATGAGAAAAGAAAAGATGCGATATTTGAAAGATTCGTTCAGGCAGATATTGATGACAGACAAGTTTATGAGGGCTCAGGACTTGGACTAACAATAACAAAAACCTATGTGGAAATGATGGGTGGAAAAATTTGGGTTGATTCAAAACCTGAACAAGGATCAACCTTCTATTTTACAATTAAATATGATGCGGTAAATGACTTAAAAAGAGAGGATAAAGAAAATATTTCTGTAAAACAAAAAAGTTTAAAATCCGGGCTAAATATACATATTGCAGAAGACG
>PKTD01000068.1 GCA_002869315.1 Marinilabiliales bacterium
AAATATTTATGTAGCCAGGCTCCAAAACTCTGCCCAAGGAAAAAAGCAGCAACTAAAAATACATAAGTATACCAGGCAAAACCAATATGCTCGAATATTCGCAGGGCTATAATGAAAGGTACCGGAATGTGAATAGCTAAAACCCATTGCCAACTAAATTTTTTGACATTGGCCCTCCAGTATCCAAATGGAATGTTGAAGATAAATACCCCAAGGCTAATTATTAATAATCTTAAAAACATATCTTACTATTCAATTTCACTTACATCAAAGTTAATACTTTTTCAGAGTTTTCACTTCTTCGATTCTTGAGCAACAATATTTTAAATTTGTGAAGAATATGTTAAATGTTTGAATTACTGCAACTAATAAAATATTTTTGAGGTCTCTTTAGAAACATTCTTAATTATGATTAAAAAATTTACCTCTTTAATATTCACATTACTATTTTCAATCTCAATAATTAATGGACAATCGTTTAGTTGGGGCGACTCAGAAGAGACAGGTTATGAAATGAATCCCAATATGGTTAAATCCATTAATGTAACTTCTCCTGACGGTTCTGTTTGGTTTGTAAGTATGAAGGAAAAAATAATGAGTTATCAAAATATGATGGGAGATTGCTTTTTAATCCATTATAATGCTGAAGGTGAACGTCAGGCTGAATACATCATAAATGGGGCTCTCATAGTAAATACTGCTACAGTTGACGATGCAGGTAATTTAATAATTGCCGGTGATTATTACGGACAGGGGATTGAATTTTGGGAGGGAAGTAGCCTGGCAGGTGAAGAAAATCAGTTGGATGGGTGTATTGCTAAAATTTCTCCCCAAGGAAATGTAAACTGGTTAAAAAACATAGATGAGTTTAATGGTGAATACATTTCAGTTCAAGACCTTAATTTTTTTAACAATAAAATATACCTAGCTAGCTCCTCCTGGGCAGCCACTTTTGTTTCTACTATCGATGAAGACTTAAATTATAATACTATTATCACCCAGAATGATGTTAGTCTGGCCTCGGATATTGATATCGACTCCGAATCCAATATTTATGTTACAGGCTCATGTGCGGGCATATCAAGTACTTATAATGGTGTAGAATATCCTGCTACATTTACCTATACCAAATATCTGGTAAAATATAATTCAGATTATGAGGTTCAATGGGTTGAATATGTTGAAGATGTAACCTGTGTATTTCCAAATATCAAAATAGATAATGAGGATAATATTTATTGGGCTGGTCAACTTTATAATGAAAGTACCTTTGATACAATTACTTTAAATGGCCCCAGTTGGGTAAACGATTTTTATATTGTAAAATACAATCCTGAAGGTCATGCTTTATGGGCAAGAGAACTGGAAGAAACCACTGTAGGCGATGCTCAAATTGCCAGTCTTGATGCCTTGGTTATTTTGCCCGACAACTCAATTGTAGTTGCATGCAAGTCGAGAGGTACTATCGATTGGGGGAATGGTATTATTACTAACAGTGATATCATGGAATACAGAGTTGTATTGCTTAATATTAATGGGGAAGGCATTGCTCAATGGGCCAAATCAGGGGGTAATGATTCTTATTCTACTGTAAATTCAATTTCATCCAATGATGAAGGTGATTTATTTGTTTCAGGAATTGCAAATGAGACTATGTATTTTGATGATGTTGAAATTAGCAGCGAAACATTTTACTATCCTTTTATTGTTGATTTAGAAACTGGAATTGTAACAGGAAGTAATAATAATGCAATTGATAATGAAATTGTAATAAGCCCCAATCCTGCAACAAATTACTTTAATATTTCGCTTGTAAGCAGAAACTTAAAATCAATACAGATTTTTGCTTTAAATGGAAAAATGCTAATGGAAAGTGAAACAAGTCATCTAAATATTCAGAGTTTTGATTCCGGTATTTATTTAGTTAAGATCACTACAGTTGATGGAAATATTACAAGCAAAAAACTAATAGTTCAATAAATAAAGTGTGGGTTTTTGTTTTCATAAAACAGCCTGCATTTTAAAAATATTCCTTTACATTTGTAAAAAAATTGCATGGAAGTACTAGACCTATTTAAACAAAACAAGAAACAACTAGCTGTTTTAATTGATCCAGACAAACTTGAAACAGAGGAACTAATTAAAACAGCAAATATCTCAAAAGAAGCCGATGTTGATTATATTTTTGTAGGAGGCAGTTTATTAACCAGTGACGATCTTTTCAGGTCTGTCAGAACTTTAAAGGAAAGTTGCGATATTCCCATTGTTCTTTTCCCGGGTAATACTTATCAAATTAGTCGTAATGCTGATGCTTTATTATTTTTATCATTGATTTCGGGTAGAAATCCGGATATGCTCATAGGAATGCATGTGCTTGCTGCCCCTTATATTAAATTATCAGGACTAAATACTATCCCAACCGGATATATGCTTATAGACAGTGGTAAACCCACATCTGTAACTTATATGAGCAATTCACTACCCATTCCACACGACAAAAAAGATATTGCCGCCTGTACTGCTATGGCAGGAGAGATGCTTGGACTTCAACTGATTTTTATGGATGCAGGAAGTGGCGCTGATAAAACAATTACTGAAGAAATGGTAAGTTTTGTTAAACAATCAATTGATGTCCCTCTTATAATAGGTGGAGGTGTGAAATCACCTGAGAAATTAAAGAGCCTTTATGATGCCGGAGCAGATATTGTTGTTGTAGGTAATTGTTTTGAATCAAATCCTGAACTTATATACAAATTCGCAGAAATGCGATAATTATTTGCATATTTAATAACCTAATAAAAAGATTAGTTAAGTTTGCCCATCGATTTTATTTATCGTTAAACTTTTAGAGTAATTTATCTATTTAATTAAAGTTATTTCTTGGCTTTTATTGTAATAAAATTTTTTGAAATGAAGAGATTAATTGTTATCACATTATTGTTAATGCTAGGCGTTCAGGGTTTTACCCAAAAAAAAGAACTTACCATTGAAGATGCAAATTATATGAATGCCTCCCTTTATCCCGTAAGGATTTCCAATTTGAACTGGATGGATAAAGGAGATTATTATACTTATTCAAAAAACAATTCAATATATTTAGTTTCTGCCAAGAGAGGCACTGAAAAACTTTTGATTGATTTGGATATATTAAATGGTGATCTAAGAAGAAATGGTATCGACTCAGTTAAACGAATGCACTCCTTAATGTTCAGTGATAAAGATAATTGCAAGTTCCGGCTAAAGGATGATTATTATGCATATAGCTTATCAACAAACAAGATAGAATTATTAAATACACTTGACAAAGAGGCACAAAATAAAACATCAAATAAGGCTAATAGCAATATTGCTTATACAATAGAAAACAATCTTTATGTTGCTGTTAATGGAAATCAAACACAAATTACCAATGATGAAGATAAGGGAATTGTAAATGGACAAAGTGTTCACCGAAATGAATTTGGTATAAGCGGTGGTATTTTCTGGTCGCCCGATGGAAATAAAATTGCCTTCTATCGTATGGATGAAACTATGGTTGAAGACTACCCAATAGTTAATGTTACGACTGATATTGCAACTCTGGAGAATACAAAATACCCTATGGCAGGCAGAACCAGTCATCATGTTAGTCTGGGAATTTATGATATTGCCAGTGGAGAAACAGTATTTATGAAAACCGGTGTGCCTTTGGATCAATATCTCACAACTGTGACTTGGGGACCTGAAGGTAAATATATGTATATCAGTTTGCTGAATCGTGATCAGAATCACCTTAAGTTAAATAAATATGACCTTGTAACAGGTAATTTTGTGAAAACTCTTTTCGAGGAAAAAGATGACAAATATGTAGAGCCTGAAACTCCACTTTATTTTAATCCTTCTGATCCATCACAATTTATTTGGATTAGTGAAAGAAATGGTTTTAACCATATGTATTTATACGATACCGAAGGTAATCTGATAAATCAAATTACCAAAGGCAATTGGCTTGTAACGGCTTTTAAAGGTTTTTATGGAAAGAAATCGGAAAAGATATATTTTATGGCTACTAAGGATGGTTACCTTCAGGATAATTTGTATTCCGTTAATTTAGATGACCTGGCCATCACAAGAATTACACCTGATCATGGAACTCATTATGCAATTATCAGTAAAGATGGGAAATACATTATTGATGCATATAGCAATACTGAAAGCAGCCGTAAATATGTAATGCTTGACTACAAAGGAAAATTGCTGAGAACTATTAAGGAGCCGAATAATATTTTAGATGAGTATAATTTAGGCGAAACCAAGTTAGTTGAATTAAGCGCTCAAGACGGAACTCCTCTTCAGGCCAGAATAATTTTGCCTACTGATTTCGATGAAAACAAAAAGTATCCCGTATTTTTATATGTATATGGAGGTCCTCATGCTCAGTTAATTACCGATTCGTGGTTGAGTGGCGCAGGTTTGTTTTTAAATTATATGGCCACCAGAGGATACATAGTATTTACTTTGGATAACAGAGGCTCTGCAAATCGTGGAAGAGATTTCGAACAGTCGATTTTTCGCAATTGCGGAAGTGTGGAGGTTGATGACCAGATGCTTGGTGTAGATTATCTTAAGAGCCTGCCTTATGTTGATACTGCAAGGCTAGGAGTTGATGGATGGAGTTATGGAGGCTTTATGACTATTTCACTTATGCTTGATAATCCGGGTGTTTTTAAAGTAGGCTGTGCCGGTGGACCAGTAATCGACTGGAAATATTATGAGATTATGTATGGTGAACGTTATATGGATACAACGGAAACAAATCCAGAAGGTTATGAAAATTCAAGTCTGCTGAATAAAGTTGATAATTTGGAAGGCGATTTATTAGTCATTCACGGAACATCAGATCCTACAGTTGTATGGCAAAATAGTTTGCAGTTTATTAAATCATGCGTTGATAAAAACAAGATGGTTGACTATTTTGTATATCCAGGCCATGGCCATAATGTTAGAGGAAAAGACAGAATTCATCTCTATAAAAAAATTGTAAAATATTTTGATGACAATTTGTAGAGGTATATTTAAACGTCGTCTTTTTTAGCACTTACAAACACTGTACTTATGGCTCCCAGTATTAGGAATACACCTGCCATTAATATGGAGTATAAGGGGTTCATATTAAAGAAGTATTTCAATATTAATCCGCCAAATATTCCGTTTACTATTTGAGGGATGGTAATTGACATATTAAACAATCCCATGAAAATTCCCATTTGTTTTGGAGGAACAGCATTGGCAAGCATGGCATAAGGCATGGCCAGTATACTTCCCCATGCGATACCAATTCCTATCATTGGCACAATCAGATATGTGGAATCTCCAATAATATAGAATGAAAGCAATGATAAACCTCCTATAGTTAATGCCAGAGCATGTGTAAACCGCCTTCCAATTCTTTTGGATAAGACAGGTAATCCCAACGCAATAATTGCAGAAACCCCATTGTAGACACCGAATAATATTCCTACCCAGTCGCCGGCCTCCTGATATGCAACACTATTAGGATCGCTGGTGCCGTAAAAATGCTGTGCAACGGCAGGTGTAGTATATACCCACATAGAGAATAATGCAAACCATGAAAAGAACTGAACAACAAGAAGTTGTATCATAACTTTAGGTATCTTAAACCCCTTTGGTTTTTCTACTTCATCTGCTTCATCATCTTCATAAAATTCAGGCGGGTACTCTGGTGTTGTAAAAATAGTCCATAATATAGAGGAGATTAAAACTATGGCACCTACATAAAAGGAGTAAACAACATAATCTGGAACCATGCCTTCTTCAGTTGTGTCAAGACCAATTCCAAACCAATGATTCAGCATATAGGGTAACCATGAGCCAACAACGGCGCCAATACCAATGAGAACAGTTTGTGTAGAAAAACCAAGCGTATGTTGTTCATCGGGAAGTTTATCAGCTACCAGAGCACGAAACGGTTCCATGGAAATATTCATGGAGGCGTCCATTATCATTAGCATACCACCACCTATAAACATTGGGGCAATATAGCCAGCGAAGTGCGGAGCATTGGGCATTAAAATTAATGCTGTACTTGTAAGTAATGCACCTATCAAAAAATAGGGTCTCCTACGACCCAGAGAATTCCAGGTTCTGTCGCTGAAATAACCTATTATTGGTTGTACTATCATTCCAGTAATAGGTGCCACAAGCCAAAACCAACTTAGGTGATGAACATCAGCACCAAAGGTTAATAATATTCTTGAAGCATTAGCATTTTGAAGAGCAAAGCCAAACTGAATACCCAGAAAGCCTACACTCATATTCCATATTTCCCAAAAACTTAATCGTGGTTTTTTAATCATGCTTAAAATTTTGCCGAAGTTAAATAAAAATGCTTTTCCGAAGTCGGTCACTGGCTTAAGCTTAGTTGCTTGTTTATGTGAGTGTTTATTCAAATAACATTTAGGTTATTTAAAACGATTGCGTAAAATGATAAATTTGAAGTTTGATTTCTTAATTTTTGAATTATTATACTTGTGATTATGGAAAAGGATAGATGTGATTGGCCCAACGGAAAAGAAAATGATACTATTTATCATGATAATGAGTGGGGAGTACCCCTTCATGACGATGATAAACTTTTTGAATTTATAATATTAGATGGTTTCCAGGCCGGTTTAAGTTGGTCAACCATCCTCAATAAAAGGGAAAACTTTCGCATCGCCTTCGATAATTTCGATGCAAGGAAAATTTCTCAATATAATGAGAATAAGGTGCAATCTCTTTTGAAAGATGCTGGAATTATCAGGAATAAACTCAAGATTAGGGCTGCAATCTCAAATGCCATTTGTTTTCTGGAAATACAAAAGGAATTTGGAAGTTTTGATAAGTATATCTGGCAATTTACCAAATGGAAAACTATTCAAAATAAATGGACTACAATGTCAGAAATTCCGGTTAGCACTCCTGAATCAGATGCTATGAGCAAGGATTTAAAGAAAAGAGGGTTTAAGTTTGTGGGAACAACAATTTGTTATGCCTTTATGCAGGCTGCAGGCATGGTTAACGATCATATAGTAAGTTGTTTTAGGCATGATGAGGTGAAACAAAATTAAAAAGGCCGGCATTTGCCGACCTTAATATTTCCAAATCTATGTGATTAATTCACTAAATTCTTTTCCAGATTTTCAATAATTTTTTTATTTACTTTTCTTGGGTTTTTTGACTTGAATTTTTTCAATTCTTTTAAAGCAGCCTGTCCGCTTTCATAAAGGCCCACCGGATTCTTATCGTAATCGTAACTGCCTATACAATATTCCAATTTTGATTTGATTTCTTCTTGTGAATTTATATTTAGTTTTTCAAAAACCTTTACTGCTTCTTCACAAGCATTTCTGAATTTTTCTGTTGTTGTCATAATCCAAATTTTATTTATTAATTACAGAGCAAAAATAAAATGCTTTTAATCATTTGTTTATTATGTGGTTAAAATATTGTTAGGTTTTCACAAAAAACTCATCATAGTATTTTAATACTTTGAAAGTCCTAATTAATAACGTTTGCGGAAATTTGAAAAATGATGGATTATTTTCATTGATACTTAAAAGTTATTCTGTATTAGCATTAAAACCTGTATCCTCTTGGAGTCTAGTGGTCTATTTATTTAGTAATTAGCGGGATTAACTACGTTGATCCCTTAAGGGGGAGTTGCAAAGCATTAAATACCATGGATTCACTTACATGAATCCCTGTTTTTTATTTTCAACCTCACTACAGCAAATGCCTTCGGCAATGCTTCGTTTCGTTTGAAAATAAAAAATACCCATCAGTCTTTCGACTGATGAGTATTTAATGCTTTGCGGAGAGAGCGGGATTCGAACCCGCGGTACACTTTTGGCGTACACACGCTTTCCAAGCGTGCTCCTTAAGCCACTCGGACACCTCTCCAGTATTATGGCTCTGTTTTTAGAGAGGGCAAAAATATAAAATATATTCAAAACTTTATGTTTTAATTGAATTTAATAAAAAACCTCGTTTTATAATTTAAATTATTGATTTACAGCTTAACATATTAATAAGCTCCCAACCTGCTTCCTATGCTTTTTTCTCATATTTTTGCAAAAATTTTATATATGTCAGAAGAAAATCTAACTAAATTATCCGATCTGGGTGAATTTGGACTCATCTACGAATTAACTAAGGATATAAAACCAAAAAATGATTCTACAATAAAAGGTATAGGTGATGATGCTGCGGTTTTACATTATCCTGAAAGTAAAAATATATTGGTTTCTAAAGATTTACTAATTGAAGGTGTGCATTTCGACATGACATTTATGCCCCTTAAACATCTTGGATATAAGTCGGCAATAGTTAATTTCTCTGATATGGCGGCCATGAATGGTAAACCAAAGCAAATGGTAGTGGGAATTGCCGTTAGTAGCCGTTATACTGTTGAAGCTTTAAGTGAGATTTATGCGGGCATGAAAAAAGCATGCGAAATCTATGGTGTTGATTTTGTCGGTGGTGATACAACAAGTAGTACACATGGCCTGCATATTTCTGTTACAGTAATAGGAGAAGTTGAAAAAGGAAAAGAAGTTTATAGGTCAGGAGCAAAACCAAATGATTTGATTTGTGTTAGTGGTGACCTTGGTGGAGCTTATATGGGATTACTGATTTTGGAAAGAGAGAAAAGGGCATTCCAGGCCGATCCTAATGTTCAACCACAACTGGAGGGTAACGATTATATTCTGCAACGTCAGTTAAAACCTGAAGCCCGCACTGATATTGTTGATGCTCTGTCAAAGGCTGATATACTTCCCACCTCAATGATTGATATTTCTGATGGTCTGGCATCTGAAATTATTCATATTTGTGAATCCTCAAAAACAGGATGCGTAGTTTATGAGGAAAAATTGCCAATCGACCAACTTACTTTTGATATTGCTAAATCTTTTCAAATTGTGCCTGCCATTGCAGCACTGAACGGGGGTGAAGATTATGAATTATTATTTACTATTTCTCAATCCGACTTTGAAAAAATAAAGGCAGTAGAAGGAGTTGAAATTATTGGTTATATTACAGAGGAGTCAGCAGGCCAGCGACTTATTACCAATGATAACCAATCCATTGATATAGAGGCTCAGGGTTGGGATGCACTTAAAAAAAAGAGAAACAATGTTGATAAAAAGTAATTTATCTTCTTGTTTTCGCTTCAAACCATTTTTTAGATAATTCCTTAAATACTAGTAGGAAAGGGTTTTTGATAAATCTTTTTTTTTAACTTTGGTTGCTTAAATAACATTTGCCAATGATAAAATCTTATTCGTTTACTTATTCATCAACAGATGAGATCTCAATTAAACTAAACAATGCTCTGAAAGATATGGATTTTAAGCCGACATTGGCTTTCTGTTTTATTTCTGTCGATATGCAAATCAAACCTTTAATGAAGGAATTCGACAACAATGGGATAAAACTTTTTGGCGCAAGCAGTTGTGGTGAGTTTTTACTTGATGACAAACAGGAAATAATATCCGAAAAATCTGCTGTAATAACTCTTACCGATATTCCTGAAGACAATTTTGATATTATATGCAAGGCCAGAGGAGATGAAGATTCCAAAATATTTGGTAATGCACTTGGAGATCGTATTAACAAGTGTAAATACGATGCCTCCGTAATTATTGCTGCAAGTGGTCTCACACTTGATGGACAGGCATTGGTGGAAGGAATTATAGAGAAAAATTCTGAGGATTTAATTATGTATGGAGGACTTGCCGGCGATGACTCTATGTTTGAGGGAACATACGTTTTTACTGAAAAAGAAATTTTGGAGAATGGTTCAGCAATGCTGTTATTAAATAAAGATAAAATACATATAAGTGGTATTGCCAGTAGTGGCTGGATTGGACTAGGCGCCGATTTAAAAGTTACTAAATCAGAAAATAATATTGTTTATACCATCGATGACAAACCTGCACTGGATGTTTATAAAAGTTATCTGAGTGTTACTGATGAAGAATTACCGGCTATAGGTGTTGAGTTTCCCCTAATGATAAAAAGGCAAAACGGCCAATCGGCACTTCGGGCAGTTGTTGGTATAGACAGAGATGAAAGATCGTTAATATTTGCAGGCTCAGTTCCTGAGAATAGCATTGTAACATTCTCAAGTTCTCCGGGTTTTGAGGTTGTTCAAACAACAACTTCTAAATTAGAAGGCTTTTATAAAGAAGATTCAGAAGCCGATTTATTTATTTTATTTTCCTGTATGGCACGACACCTGGCACTAGGACCAATGGTAAATCAGGAAATAAAATATGCTTCCGAAACCTGGAAAGCCCCAATAATTGGGTTTTTTACATATGGTGAAATAGGAATGAATAGTTCCAATAATTGCGATTTCTTTAATCAAACTTATACTCTGGTAAAGCTAAAGTCAAAAAACTAAGATTGTAATGCGTAACGAAATTGATAAAATCGTTCAGTACCTCAATGAAATCAATAATTACAATGATTTTAAGGAAAATAAATCCCAAATCCTTAAATTATTGAAATCATTGGAGAAAAAGGAGGAATTTCACAGTTTTAAATATGAGCGTTACCTGAAAGATAAAAATGTAGTTCTTTCCCTACTTAACAAAACTTCTGATGACCTTAGGAAAACAAATAATGAACTTTTACAGCAAACAGAAGAACTGGATATTTTGCTAAACACTATTCCTGCTTTGGTTTTTTTCAAGAATACTAATAGTGAGTATGTAATTGTAAATAAGTTTTTCTGCTCTTTCACTGAAAGACCGATGGATGAAATTATCGGCAAAACTGTTGAGCAAGTTGTTGAAGGTTATAATTTTTCCTCTGAATACATAGATGCAGAAAAAGAAGTGATTAATAATGGAAATGCGTTTTAT
The DNA here is from genome assembly GCA_002869315.1 of Marinilabiliales bacterium. Classification (GTDB taxonomy): domain Bacteria; phylum Bacteroidota; class Bacteroidia; order Bacteroidales; family F082; genus BM524. The sequence goes on from PKTD01000068.1 coordinate 10,911, forward strand.
AATATAGAAGAGAAAGTTTTAAAACACGGTGATGAACACTGGCTGTCAACAAATCTTGCTCCCGTAAAAAGTGCTAATGACGAAATAATTGGATTGATTGGAGTTTCGTGGAATATAACTGATCAACGAAATTACGAACTACAACTAAGAAAAGCCAAGCAAATTGCAGAGGAGGGAACCAAAGTAAAAAATCAGTTCCTTGCTAATATTAGCCATGAAATTAGAACACCTTTGAATGGCATAATTGGCATGTCACAAATTCTTACAAAAACTAATCTTAATAAAAGCCAGAGAGAATATCTGAGCATTCTTATCAACTCCAGTGATAGTTTGTTATCACTGGTAAATGATATATTGGACTTTTCAAAAGTAGAAGCCGGTAAAGCAGAACTTGAACATCAAGATTTTAATATCCGTGAACTTTTTGAAGATATAAATAATGTAATTGAGGTGAAAGCCGAAGAAAAAGGTCTGCAATTTATAATTGATATTTCCGACGACTTTCCTTCAATAGTTAATAGCGATAACTATAAGTTAAAACAAATAATATTAAACCTGGCTAAAAATGCCATTAAGTTCACCAATAAAGGAGAAGTTAAAATATCTGCATCTTTAAAAGCATTTGAAAAAAACACTTATAAAGTAGAAATTCATGTGTCGGATACAGGTATTGGTATTGAAAATGATAAGTTAGAAGGCCTGTTTGATGGGTTTTATCAGGTTGATTCAACAACTACACGTAACTATGGTGGAACCGGTTTAGGACTTGCTCTATGTAAAAAACTGGTAAACCTTATGGATGGCGAAATTCATGTGGTAAGTAAATATGGTAAAGGTTCTGACTTTTGGATTGTTGTAAATCTGGAGGCTCCCGATGAACGTAATCTTTTCAGTACTGCTGATGAAATGCCATCTGATATTAAACTTAAAGTACTATTAGCAGAAGACAATATAGTTAATCAGAAAATTACAGAATTCAGTATTAAGCAATTGGGATATAATATTACAATTGCCGATAATGGTTCCCAAGCTGCAGAATTGTATAAAAAAGGAGAATACGATTTTATATTAATGGACCTGCAGATGCCAGTTATGAATGGTTTTGATGCAACAAAAGAGATACGTGAATTCGAAATGTCTAATAAAATAGAGTCAGGAATTCCCATAATCGCTTTAACTGCAAATGCAACAAAAGAAGATCGTAAAAAAAGTTTTGATTGTGGTATGGATGGATTCATGAGTAAACCTTTCAACCCTAAGGAACTTAAAAAGTTATTGATAAAACTATCTGTCCTTTAATTAATTATGGATATACTAGAAATTATTTTGTTAATAGTCGCCGGAGTAATGGTAGGCTTTATTAATACTTTGGCAGGAGGAGGAAGTATTGTGTCATTATCTGTCCTCATGGCATTGGGTTTGCCCCCTACTTTAGCAAATGGAACAAATAGGATTGCAATATTTATTCAAACCTTTGTGGCAACATCCAGTTTTAAACAGCAAAAGGTTCTTGATACAAAAAAGGCATTTCACATGGCTATTCCTGCTACTATTGGTTCTTTAGTTGGAGCATTTATTGCAGTGGATATAAATGAAGATGTATTTGAAAAGGCTATTGGTGTTATAATGCTAATAATGTTGGTATTCATTTTTTATAATCCTAAGAAATATATTTATGGAAATAAAGAAGTTGAAGAAAAACCGGTAAGCTGGAAAACATATGTAATTTTCTTTTTTATAGGAGTTTATGGCGGCTTTATACATATGGGAGTTGGCTATTTTCTGCTAACAGCTATAGTTTTGGGAGCAGGATACGATCTTGTTAAAGCAAATGCAATTAAAGTTTTCGTTGTTTTAGCTTATGTTCCATTTTCTCTGGGAGTGTTTATTTATTATGGAGAAGTTGACTGGTTATATGGCTTTGTTTTGGCAATTGGAAATGTTGTAGGTGCTTTCGTTGCATCACGATTAGCAGTTAGTAAAGGTGTTGAATTTGTGAAATGGGTAATTGTAATCGTTATTTTACTTACATCAGGCCAAATGTTTGGATTGTATGACCTTAAAGAAATATTCTCCTAAACGATAAATCAAACGAATAAGTTAAAATATTATACGGTATTTATGACATCACTGAAATTAATAGAAAATGATCCTTGGCTGGAACCTTTTGGCGAAGTAATTCAAAGGAGATTTGAGAAAACAAATAAAAAGTTTGATGATATTACAAAAGGAAGCACAAGCCTTTCTAAGTCAGTGAATGCACATTTATATTATGGTCTGCATAAGCAAAAACAAAACTGGATTATCAGGGAATGGGCGCCTAATGCAAACTCAATACATATTATAGGTGAGTTTTCAAATTGGGAACCACTTAATGAATTCGAACTTTATAAATTGGAGAATGGCAATTGGGAATTGGAAATAGCAAAAGATGTTCTGTCCCACGGTATGCTTTATAAACTGTTAATTAACTGGGGCACAGGATCAAAAGAGCGCATTCCTGCTTATGCCAGACGAGTTGTTCAGGATGAAAATACAAAGGTGTTCTCTGCTCAGGTTTGGGAGCCATCAAAAAAGTATAAGTGGAAAAATAATACTTCCATTATAGTAGAAAATCCACTTATTTATGAAGCCCATATTGGGATGGCAACACATGAAATGAAAGTGGGTAGTTATGATGAGTTCCGAAAGAATGTGTTGCCAAGAATTGCTTATTTAGGATATAATACCATACAACTTATGGCTATTCAGGAGCATCCCTATTATGGCTCTTTTGGATACCAGGTTTCAAACTTTTTTGCACCTTCATCACGCTTTGGAACTCCCGAAGATCTTAAAAAACTAATAGATGAAGCCCATTCTTTGGTGATAGCAGTAATATTGGATATTGTTCATTCGCATGCTGTAAAAAATGAAAATGAAGGTCTTGCAAAATTTGATGGTACCGATTATCAGTATTTTCATAAGGGAGAAAAAGGAAATCATCCTGTGTGGGATTCCCGTTGTTTCAACTATGCTAAAGATGAAGTGATAAATTTTCTGCTGTCGAATTGCAAATACTGGCTTGAGGAATTTCGCTTCGATGGTTTTCGCTTCGATGGGGTAACAAGTATGATATATCTGCATCACGGGCTAGGTATCGATTTTGTAAATTATGATATGTATTTTAATCATGATGTTGATGAGGATGCTTTAACATATTTAAGTCTTGCTAATATTTTAACTCATGAGATAAATCCCAATGCAATAACTATTGCAGAAGATGTTAGTGGTATGGCTGGAATTGCTTCTCCTCATGAGGATGGTGGATATGGTTTCGATTATCGCATGTCGATGGGGGTTGCCGATTATTGGATAAAAACCATTAAGGAAAAAAAGGATGAAGAATGGGATATGGGTGAGCTCTATTATCAACTCATTAATAAGCGTGATGATGAGAAAACCATTAGTTATCCGGAGAGTCACGACCAGGCAATGGTAGGTGATAAAACAATCATTTTCCGACTGATGGATAGTCATATATATCATGCCATGCAAATTACAGACAAGGATTTGGTTGTGGAAAGAGGAATTGCCCTTCATAAAATGATAAGGCTAATTACCATTGCCACTGCTGGTGATGGATATCTTAATTTTATGGGTAACGAATTTGGGCATCCTGAGTGGATAGATTTTCCACGTGAAGGTAATAATTGGAGTTTTGAATATGCCCGCCGTCAATGGCAACTTGTTGATAATAAGAAACTGAAGTATTATTACCTAAATGAGTTTGATAAGGAAATGATTGCGCTTGTAAAGAATAATCATATTTTACAACATAAAGCCTTTGGCATAATTCAAAATAATTACGACGGTGTAATTGTTTTTAAAAGGGCGAGTTTAGTATTTGCCTTTAATTTTAATCCGAATAATTCATATACTGATTATGGTTTTGAAATTGATGCAGGTAAATATCGAATTATTTTAGACACTGATAATCCATCTTTTGATGGTTTAAATCGAAATGATGAAAATATAATACATGAAACAGTTGATGAAGAAAGAATAAACCGTCTTAAATTATACCTTCCCAGCAGGTCGGCTATAGTATTAAAGATGATAGATTAAATTCTTTGGAATTCTAACCCATTTCACAAACCTTCTTTAGCCTGTTGAAATCAACAATATGAATGTTCTTACCATCCATATCAATAATGCCGTCTTTTTTAAATTCCGACATGGTTCTAATTGTGTTTTCTGTGGTCATTGAAATCAACTCTCCCAGTTCTCGTCTGGTAATTGGCATACGGAATTCATTTTTATAGTAAATATGCTCTGCCAGAAATTGTAGCATATAGGCTACTCTCCCTTTTACTTGTCTTTGATCGATCTCAAAACGCTTTTGAATAATCTCATCTGCAATATAACTCATGCGGTTCATAACTCGAAGAGCAAAATCAGAGTTTGATTTAATTAACTCCTTTATAGTTTCCAGTTTAACACTACAAACATGAGTTTCTTCCAAAGCTGTAACAGAATATTGCTGTGTGGTTTTTGAAAAAATACTAAGTAAATTAATGAAATCACCGGGTTTGTTGATGCTTAATATTTGATCCTTTCCGTTAGAGTTGGTTTTGTACATTTTTACGAGTCCTTTTCGTAAATACATAAACTCATCAACTTCACTTCCTTCCATAATCATTTGCTCTCCACGGTCGTAAATCATCTCCGTTCTGGCTTCATTTACCTTCTCATATTCCTCTTCTGAGAGCATTTCATAGAGCAAATTTCGATAAATGCATGATTTACAGTTAACTATATCTTTACTTAGTTTCATTCTAAATTACTGATTTTCAGTGGTTTTATGCAAAATGTCATATTCCAATACAACACATATCTAGTTATCTAAATATATCTTTGTGTGCTTTTAAAAGTCAAATTTACTAAAATAAATCATAAGTGATGAAAAAATTATTAATATTAGGTGCAGGTACCGCCGGAACAATGATGGCAAATAAAATGAGAAAACATTTATCGAGAGATGAATGGGACATCACTATAGTTGACCAATTTAAAACACATTATTATCAACCTGGATTTTTATTTATTCCATTTGGAATGTATTCCAAAAATGATGTTATAAAACCTAAAAGCGATTTCTTCCCTGTGGGTGTTAATGTAATTTATTCAAAGATTGATAAAATAAAGGCAGATGATAATCAAGTGCTTCTTGCAGATGGGGTTATGCTTCAATATGATTATTTGATAATTGCAACAGGAACCAGAACAGCTCCAGAAGAAGTTGATGGCCTTAAAGGAAACCTATGGTATAAGGAGATATTTGATTTTTATACTATTGAAGGAGCAGTTGCTCTTGCCAAACATTTTAAAACCTGGGAAGGTGGTGAACTAGTTATAAACATTGCTGAATTGCCTTATAAATGTCCTGTGGCTCCTTTAGAATTCGCCTTTTTTGCTGATGCCTTTTTTACCGAAAGAGGTATGCGCGACAAAGTAAATATCACTTATGTAACACCATTGCCTGGTGCATTTACTAAACCACGAGCAACCAAAATGCTTGGCGAACTTCTGGAACAAAAAAATATAAATATTGTTCCTGATTTCAATATTATGGAGGTTAACAACGAAGAAAGGAAGATTGTTGATTATGGTGGAAAAGAAATAAAATTTGATTGCCTGGTTAGTATTCCAACTAATATGGGTGATGATATGATAGAAAGAAGTGGATTAGGCGACGATATGAATTTCGTTTTAACAGATAAGTTCACTCTTCAGCAAAAAGATCATGAAAATATTTTTGTAATCGGTGATGCTTCAAATATTCCTACATCAAAGGCAGGTTCTGTAGCACATTTTGCCGCTGAAATCCTTGAAGAGAATTTAATGTGTGCCATTGAAGGGAGACCTTTGACTGCAAAATTTGATGGGCATGCAAACTGTTATATTGAAACAGGATATGGAAAAGGTACCTTAATTGATTTTAACTATGATACCGAACCGCTTCCTGGCTCATTCCCATTCCCGGGATTAGGACCTTTCGGACTATTGAAAGTAACTCGTACCAATCACTATGGTAAATTAATGTTTAGATGGATATACTGGCATATACTTCTTAAAGGAAAAGAAATGCCAATAGATTCGGAAATGCAGATGGCCGGTAAAAAACTTTAAGCTGTATTGTATTATTAAAATTAAATTTTAAAAAAATGGATAATAAAGATATACAAGGGCAGATTAATGATATAAACCGTAAACTGGATATTGTTCTGGAAGAGGTTATGGCTCAGAAAGAAACCCGCCAGTCGCTGGAAGACCTGACTGCAGATTTGTCGATAGTTGGAACAGATATGTTTAAATCAACTGTTACTGAACTTGATAATGCAGGTATTGAAGTGGATGGTGAGGCATTAAAGATGCTGGCATTTAAACTTATAAGAAACATAGATACCATAAACCAAACTTTCGAAATGCTGGAAAGTGCCAACGACTTTATCAAGGACGTAACACCAATATTACATCAGGTTGGCCTCGATTCTATCAAGAAGTTCAATGAGTTTGAAGAGCGCGGATATATTGATTTCTTTAAAGAAGCCACGCGTATTTTTGAAAATGTAATGACTCATTTTAGTGTTGAAGATGTAAGAGCATTAGCAGATAGTGCAGTTACTATTCTGGAAACAGTAAAAAGTTTAACACAGCCCGAAATGCTTCAGGCGATAAACAGTGGTTTAGTGGTTTATAAGAGTATAGATGTAAATAATGTTCCTGAATACTCATTATTTAAAGCAATGCGTGAAATGAACTCAAAAGAGATGAAACGGGGTATAGGTTTTATGATAACTTTCCTTAAAAATATTTCCAAGGAAACAACACTAAACGCCAATAAAAATTAGTAAACAATCTTTCCCTAAAGGGGAATAATTAAAATAATAACAATCAAAAAAATAATAAAATGGATAAATTAATTGCAGGAGTAAATGTTGATGTAAACGAAGAGGGATATATGAACGATGCATCACAATGGACAAAAGAGGTTGCTGAAGGTATAGCAGCTGAAGAAGGTGTTGAACTTACAGATAAACACTTTGAGTTAATCGAATTTATCAGAAATAAAGTTGCCAATGGTGAAACGCTTACAATAAGAGGTATTGGTAAATCTGGTGTTGTAAACGCAAAAGAATTCTACGCCATGTTTCCTGGAGCACCTCTTAAAAAAGCAACAAAAATTTCAGGTGTTCCAAAACCAACATCTTGTATATAATTTAAAAACTTTAGGTCATGGAAAAAGAATTAAAAGAGCAAGTAGCTGTAAAAGAAGTAAAAGAACCTTTGAAGAAGTTACTATTAATATGTTCTAAAGCTAATTTGGAAGATGTTTATGCTGCATTAGTAATGGGAAATGGCGCAGTAATGGAGGGCATAGAAACTAAGATTTTCTTTACCTTTTTCGGACTCGATGCTATTACAAAAAAAACTATGAATAAACTGCATACTGCAACTACCGGTAATCCGGGAATGCGTATGCCTGGCGGACTTCCGTTTCCTACCATGTTAGGCGGACTTCCTGGTGTAGAAGCTGGTGTATCAGCAATGATGCGGAAGCAAATGGACGCACTGGACATTCCACCGGTGGATGAGTTTCTGGAACTTATTACTGCTGGTGGTGGTGAAATATATGCCTGCAAACTTGCAATGGATATGTTTAAACTTACCAAAGAAGATCTACACGATGAGGTAAATGATGTAATTACTGTTGGTCAGTTATACGAAATGTGTGATGGCCCGGGAGTACAAATTGTATTCACTTAGAAAATACTTTTTCATTATAATGAAACCAGCATCTTAATTTTTAAGATTGCTGGTTTCTTTTTTTTTACATAACCAATATTTTCTTGAATTTTTGTTTAAACCTTTTTCATACTTTTGTCAGCAAATAATATGGAAGAGATAAAATCGAAAAAAAAAGTTAAGCAGGAGGAAAAGGTAATGACCTTCTGGGATCACCTCAACGAACTCCGTAAGCATATCATTAGATCAGTTATTGCGATAATTGTACTGGCTATAGTTGCTTTCCTTAACAGGGAATTTATTTTCGATAATGTAATTCTTGGACCATCCTCATCCGACTTTTTAACAAACCGATTGCTTTGTAAATTGGGCGAGTTACTATCATTAAATGCATTATGTATAGATGATATGAAACTGCAAATAATAAATATTACCATGTCGGGGCAGTTTCTAACACATATGTATATTTCAATAGTTGCAGGTTTTATCTTTTCATTCCCTTATATTTTATGGGAAATATGGCTGTTTGTAAAACCGGCCATGCATGAAAATGAAAGAAAATATTCACAAGGAGGTGTATTTATAAGTACTGTATTATTCCTTACGGGAATTTTATTCAGTTATTACCTTATCGTTCCTCTAACAGTTAATTTCCTTGGGACTTATCAGGTTAGTCAGGATGTTGTTAACCAAATTTCACTTAGTTCTTATATAAGTACAGTTGTTTCGGTAACATTTGCCGTTGGTGTGGTATTTGAATTACCCATTCTGGTATATTTCCTCACTAAAATTGGAGTACTTACCCCTATGTTTATGAAGAAGAACCGCAAATATATGTTTGTTCTACTTTTAATAGTTTCTGCAATTATAACTCCTCCCGATATGTTCAGCCAGATATTGGTAGTATTTCCGCTAATCGGACTTTATGAGCTTAGTATAGGCGTTTCCAACCGTATTTATAAGAAAACTCAAATGGAGTTGGAGTAAATAATCCAATCTGCTATATATAGATTTAAAAAGTTCAAAAAAATAGTTGTTGGAGGACATTCCTGACATAAACAAATATTGAAAATTATAAGCAAAATAGTTTATTTTTGATCTCTCTAAGGATTGTCAAATATATAATTAGGTTATTATGAAAAAGTTACTAATTCCCCTAATACTTATTTTTGTTTACTCATGTAGCACTATCAGCGTAACTTCTGATTATGATAAAGAAGTAAACTTCAGTGACTATAAAACCTTTAGTTTTTTAAAATGGCGGGAAGATAATAGTAGATTTCTTACACCATTTGATAAGGCAAGATTGGAAAATGCAGTAAAAGAGCAAATGAATGAAAGAAATTATTCATATCAGGAAACTGGTGGTGATTTGGCTGTTTCGATCTTTATCATTTTAGAAGAAAAAACTTCCTATAACTCTTATACTGATTACTATGGTGGTTATGGCTATTATCATAGAGCGCCATGGGGTTGGGGCGGTCCTGCAAGGACTACTGTAAGTTCCTATAATTATACTCAGGGCACCATTATTTTCAATATTTTTGATGCAAAAGAAAAGAAGTTAATATGGCAGGGCACAGCAATTGGTGAACTTGATGATAATCCGGCAACCAGAGAAAGAAATATTCCAAAAGTTGTAAAAGAAGTATTTAATAATTATCCCATAACTATAAATAAATAGTACATGAAAAATATTTTAATAGTATCAATTCTGCTAGCACTGATTTCATCTTGTAATACAGTAAAGGTTACGAACAATTTTGATAAGGATGTCAATTTTAAGGAATTTTCAACATTCAGTTTTTACCCCTGGGATAAGCATAATGATGAGATAATAAGTGAATATGACAAAAACCTAATTTTAAATTCCATAAAATCTACTATGGAGAAAAAAGGCTATGTTTATAAAGAAGAAAAAGGCGATTTAATAATTTCTACTTTTGTCTTACTTCAGGAAAAAACTATGAACCAGGCATATACCAACCACTATGGTGGATGGGCTGGTTATGGTAGTGGATGGGATTATGGTGCCACATGGTCATATGGCTATGGCTATTGGGGTGGTCCTGCCTATACTACAAGCACAATTACAAGTCGTGATTATGTGGAAGGAACACTGATATTTGATGTTTTCCGTCTGGATCAGAAAAAACTTGTTTGGCAAGGTGTTGGAGTTGGTGAAGTAAACCCTGACTTTAACAAAAGGGACAAGAACTTACCCAAAGCCATTTCTCATATTTTCAGGCGTTTTCCTACCGCAGCAAAGAAGTAAAGTTTAGAATTACTTTATTTTCAAGTCTTTTGCAATAATAGGCAAAGCAATTCCTGCTTTTTCTCTTATTATTTTCAAATTTCTTATGTCTGGAATATTTTTAGCATTTGGATCGATATAGTATTTTTCTATGTCAGGATTAACATAGTTTAGCAGTCCTGCTGCCGGGTAAACAAGCATGGATGTTCCAATTACCATAAAAATATCTGCTGTTTGTGAAATTTCAATTGCTTGTTCAATATTGGGTACTGACTCTCCAAACCATACTATATGTGGCCTCAATTGCGACCCCAGTTCGCATTTGTCTCCTATATTTAATTCCCATGATTTCATTTCATAAACAAGCCTTTCATCAGCAGTACTTCTTGCCTTTTTTAATTCTCCATGCAGGTGAAGTACATTTTTAGAGCCTGCTTGCTCATGCAAATCATCAACATTTTGGGTTATTATTTTAACGTCAAAATTATTCTGTAGTTCTGCTAATGCATAATGAGCGGCATTTGGTTTTACTTCTTCAAACAGTTGCTTCCTTCTGATATTATAAAACTCCAAGACCATCTCAGGATTATTATTCCATGCTATAGGGGATGCTACCTCCTCTATTCTGTGATTTCTCCATAAACCCTTACTATCACGAAAGGTTTTGACCCCACTTTCTGCGCTTATTCCTGCACCACTCAAAACAACAATCTTTTTCATCATGAACCTTTTTTTAACTTACTTCAATATACAAAAAAAAGCGCCTCCCATAGGAAGCGCTTTTAAGCCTAAACAAGAATCGCAACCATTATTGTAATAGGCAATAATCTTTAGAAAATTTTCATATCATCAAGAACTTTCATTACGTCTCTAACTGCATTAGCAGAAGTTTTGAGAAGTTTTTTCTCGTTCTTATCCAGTTCAATTTCAATAATTTCTTTTATACCATGACGACCTAATTTAACAGGTACTCCTAAATAAACACCCTTTTCATCATACTCACCATTCAGGCAGGCACAAACAGGGAAAATTCGATTCTGGTCATCTACAATAGCTTCAACCATTTGGGCAGCTGCAGCACCTGGAGCATACCAGGCAGAAGTTCCCATTAGGTTAACTAATTCACCTCCACCCATTTTTGTGCGTTCAACAATTTTGTCAAGTTCTTCTTTTCCAAGAAGTTGAGTAACGGGAATACCGTTAACTGAAGTATATCGTGGTAATGGAACCATGGTATTACCATGACCTCCCAGTAATAATGCGTGAATATCTGTTGGAGAAACATCAAGTGCACTTGAAAGGAATGCACGATAACGACCTGTATCGAGTATGCCTGCCATACCAAATACCTTGTGAGATGGTTTGTTAGAGGCTTTATATGCAGCATAAGTCATAACGTCAAGTGGGTTACTAACAACTATGATAATTGCATCAGGTGAATACTTGATCGCTTTCTCAGTAACATCCTTTACAATATTTGCATTTGTTTTAATTAAATCATCACGTGACATACCAGGTTTTCTTGGTAACCCTGAAGTGATAACTATAATCCCTGAACCTTTTGTAGCAAGATAATTGTTGGTAACACCTGTAACTCTTGTGTTAAAGTGATTGATTGATGAAGTTTGCCATATGTCAAGTGCTTTACCCTCAGCAACACCTTCTTTAATGTCGAGTAAAATTAAATCTTTTGCTAAATCCTTATGCGCAATTACGTTAGCTACTGTTGCTCCAACATTTCCGGCACCAATTACTGTTATTTTATCCATTTCTATTTTTTATTAGTTATTTGTTTCAGCATACAAAAGTAAGACTATTTTCAAATTATTGGCATTTAAGTGACTCAATATTTTTTGTTTTAAGTTTCATAAACTGATTTTGTTGTCCGATACTAATTAACAAGAAGTTTTTTCATATTTGATGTGTTCATTTTGTGCTTTATTTCCTTTCCTTCTGGTGTATAAAGAAAATGGATAATATCTTTATAGTGATGAACTACATTATTTCTAACCATTTTCATGGTTGAATTTATCATTCTGTTTTCCTCACTGAATGCCTCAGGAAGAATTCCTATTGCCGCTGGCAGCCATCTTTCGGGGAACATATTCTCATATTCGCCACCTTTAAAATATTGCTTAATTTCATCTTTAATTTTTTCCAGTGCTATGTCAACAGCCTCTTTTGAGTCAGGTTTATGCCCACTAGTTTTTAATAGAGAATTGAAAGCACTCTTATTGGGAACTATAAGACCTATTGTATATGCATCCTGGTTATTATAAAGCATGCATTGATCAATAAATTGTGATTGCTGAATTATGGCCTCTTCAATACCTTCAGGGCTATATTTTTCACCATCATTGGAAATTAGAAGACTTTTAAATCGACCCAAAACCATCAGATAACCATCTTCATCAAAATACCCCATATCACCTGTATGTAGCCATCCTTCATGAATACTATCGTAAGTAGCATTTTCATTTTTCCAATAACCAGCCATAACATTTTCACCTCTTACTACTATCTCACCCTTTTCACCCTGAGGGAGTTTGTTTCCTTTATCATCAAGAATGATTACTTCCAATTTGTCCACTGGTTTACCTGAAGTCCCCAGTTTATGATCTTTAGGTGAATTAGAGGAGATAATAGGGGCCGCTTCTGTTAATCCGTATCCCTGATACATAGGCATTCCAAGAGCATAGAAAAATCTCTGTAATTCAATGTCCAGTAATGCTCCACCTCCCACAAAAAATTTAAGTCGACCTCCGAATCCCTCTCTTATTTTAGAAAAGAGGATTTTATCGTATAAAGCAAGTAAAGGTTTATAGAATACTGTTAGTCCTTGTGCCTTATTATAACCTTCTTTATTGTAGGCATAGGCAATTTTCATGGCGTGTTTAAATAGTTTATGGGCCTTTTCACCCTTTTGGATTATTCCGGCCTCAATATTTTTCATGAAATTACTTGCCAAAGCAGGCACACTTAAAAGGAAAACCGGCTTTGTTTCTTTTATGTTTATGGGAATATTTCTTAATGTATCCATACCTGATTTGCCAGGGTCTACTACCGATATGCTTGCTCCATTGAGGATAATGGTATAAAGACCAACGGTATGAGCAAAAGAATGGTCCCATGGTAAAATAAGCAATGTTGTATACCAGGCGGGAATGTCAAACAAAGACTCTGCCTGTTCAACATTGGCCGTAAAGTTCCTGTGTGTAAGCATTATACCTTTTGGGTCGGCAGTTGTTCCTGAAGTATAACTAATAACAGCTAAATCATTTTGCTTTATTTTTGAAATATTTTTCAGGATTAGATCTTTATCTTCCTTTTTTCCTTCTTCAATTAAATCGCTATACTTTATTTCATTTGAATTTGGCTTGTCAATATTATCAAGAATTATAAGTTTTTCAAAATCAGTAATGTCCTTTACTATGCTTCTTAATTTTTCAGCCTGCCGTAAAGATGCGACGGCATACCTGCTCTCAGAATGCTTAATGCGGAACTTTATATCATCAGGCTCATTAAGTTTTATTGATAAGGGCACTACTACTGCACCCAAATACAGCAAAGCCATTTCGGATGTAAGCCATTCTTTACGGCCTTCACTCAGTAAAATAACTTTGTCATCTTTTTTAATGCCAAGTTTAAAAAGTCCATTGGCCAGATCATGCACTTCAGTCCTGATTTCATTAAAAGTACTGGGCATATATTTTCCCGATTTCTTTTCATAAATCAAAGGGTTCTCTGAAAACTTTGCAGCACTGCTTTCAAACAAATTTGGTATAGTCTTTTCGCTCATGTGTGCAAGATACTAAAAACCGGAGTTTAAAGCAATCCAATATTTTTAAAATTATACAAAAAAAGAGGTTGTCTTCATTAGGCAACCTCTTTTTTTTTATTACTAATATTCTATTATTTGTCCTGATCGTGGGCGTGCATTACTGCTACCATAATCATATTTACTATTTCATTAACGCTTGCTCCCATACGAAGTATTTGAACCGATTTGTTCATACCATTTAGCACAGGTCCGATAATGTCGGCTTCAACTGTTTCATAAAGTAATTTATGAGCAATATTTGCCGAAGCAAGGTTAGGGAAAATAAGTGTGTTTGCAGCAGTGCCATTGAGTTTGCTGAAAGGGAAATTTTCTTTCTGCAATTCAGGGTCGAGGGCAACAGATGCCTGCATCTCACCATCTACAATTAAGTGTGGATAATCTCTGTGTAATATTTCTACTGCATCCTTTATCCTCTTATTTAATTTACCCTGAACAGAACCAAAATTAGAATATGAAAGAAAAGCAATTTTTGGAGTTATCTTTAATCTTTCAACTTCTTTGGCTGTTTGTAAAGTAATTCCCACAAGTTCTTCAACTGATGGTTGCTTGTTAACAGTACAATCACTTAAAAACAGAGGTCCGTCTTTCCTGTTAATTATATACATACCGCTAACAGTATTACATTCAGGACGTTTTCCTATAACTTGTAAACTTGGTTTAATCGAGTCAGGATAGTTTCGAGTTAAACCTTTAATTACTCCATCAGCATAGCCGGTTTGAACCAACATAGGAGCAAAATAGTTTCTATGGGTCATAGCATCCTGCGCAGCAGTAAGTGTCATACCCTTACGCTTCTGTTTATCCCATAATAGTTTGGCAAATTCCAATCTCCTTTCTTTCTCCTTATTGGACTTATTGTCAATAATCTCAACGCCATCGAGTTCTAGTTCATTGGAACTAATCATATCTCTTATAACCTCTTCATCACCAATTATTATTGGTTCTGCAAGCATTTCATTTTTAACAATCTCCGCGGCTTTAAGTACGCTATAGTTTTGTCCGTCGGCAAGAACTATACGTTTAGGAGAGCGTTTACAACTAGCCTTCATTTGTCGCATCAAAGGATTGCTAAGCCCCAGGCGTTTTCTTAATTCTTCTCTATATGCATCCCAGTCTTCTATATTTATTTTTGCTACACCACTGTCGATAGCTGCTTTTGCAACGGCAGGTGCCACAACTTCAATTAATCGTGGATCGGTAGGTTTTGGGATAATATATTCTCTTCCAAAGGAAAGGTTTTGAACTTTAAAAGCAATGTTAACTTCTTCAGGTACAGGTAGTTTTGCCAGTTCTGCCAATGCTTTTGAAGCAGCTAGTTTCATTTCTTCATTTATTTCACTGGCTCTTACATCAAGTGCTCCGCGAAAAATAAAAGGGAATCCTAAAACATTATTAATTTGGTTAGGAAAATCAGATCTTCCTGTTGCCATTATAATATCGTCTCTGGTTTCCATGGCTACGTCATAGGCAATTTCAGGTGTAGGATTGGCAAGTGCAAAAACAATTGGCTGATCGGCCATTGTCTTTAACATTTCTGGTTTCATAACACCGCCTACAGATAGTCCCAAAAATACATCTGCTCCATCAACAGCTTCTGCAAGGGTTCTTGCTTTAGTGTCAGTAACAAACTCTTTTTTTGTTTCGTTTAAGTCTGTTCTTTCTTTATGTAAAACTCCACGACTGTCGAGCATGATTATATTTTCAGGTCTTGCACCCAGGGCTATATACAATCGGGTACAGGATATTGCGGATGCTCCAGCACCGTTTACAACTATTTTTAAGTCTTCTATTTTCTTTTTGTTGAATTCCAAAGCATTTAATAATCCGGCTGATGTAATGATTGCAGTACCATGCTGATCATCATGCATAAGTGGAATATTTAGTTCCTCCTTCAGGCGATCTTCTATCTCAAAACACTCCGGAGCTTTAATGTCTTCCAGATTTATTCCTCCGAAAGTAGGAGCAATAGCTTTTACCGTTTGAATGAACTTTTCGGTGTCTGTTTCATCAATTTCGATGTCGAAAACATCGATATCTGCAAAAATCTTGAAAAGTAAACCCTTACCTTCCATAACAGGTTTCCCGGCCTCAGCACCGATATTTCCGAGCCCCAAAACAGCAGTACCATTTGAGATTACGGCTACCAGATTACCTTTTGCCGTATATTTATACACATCTTCCGGATTTTTCTCTATTTCCAAACATGGATCTGCCACACCGGGAGAATATGCGAGCGACAAATCTCTTTGTGTTGAATATGGTTTTGTTGGAATTACTTCTATTTTGCCCGGACGACCAAGGGCATGATAATTAAGGGCGTCCTTTCTAAATAATTTATCCATTGTATATTTAATTTGGTATTACAAAATTATAAGAAATATCATCTTTAATATGTTAATCCTAATTTATTTTGTTAATTTATAAACAGTCTAAGTTTCAATGTTATAGAATAAAAAAATATTATCTAATATGATATGGGAATGGCTTGTCAGCAAGGCTTTTCATCACATTATGAATATCAAATATTTATGCTTTTTAATAAAGTTGCTATTTATATGATGTCTTTTTAATTAAGAAAAATAAGATGCGGAATTCTTTTTTTACTTTTGCATCTATAAGCAGAATAAATAATATGAAAATTAAACCAACATCATATAAACTTCAGTCCATAGCTTCAGGGAAAGTTTTCGAAGATAGCGGGTGGTTACTGGACAGTCCTGTTGATGATAAACACGGACTAATAAGAGCAGTTTACGAAAATAAACAACTTAATATAGGCCCCTCAAATATGGGGCTTTATAAATTCTCCGACTGGCTACCCATAAAAAAGGCATTAAAAGGATCTTATGCACCTATTACTTTTAAAAGCAAAGGTCTTGCCAAGGAGTTAGGGATGAGTAACCTATATATTACTTTTAGTGGCTACTGGCCCGAAAAAGGAATAGAAATGACAACCTGTTCTTTTAAAGAAACCGAGGCCTTTTCTGTATGCGGACGAAAAGATAATCATGATGGTAAAGTATTGGTAGTGGCTTCTGCAGGTAATACAGCCAGGGCTTTTGCCCGTGTATGTTCCGACAATAACATACCCTTGCTTTTATTTATTCCTGAAGATAATTTAAATGCACTTTGGTTCGATAAACCGATTAATGATACCGTAAAAGTTGTGGCCAGTGAAAAGGGTGGCGACTATTTCGATGCTATACATTTGAGTAATCTTGCGGTGGAATTGGATATGTTTGTGCCCGAAGGAGGTGCAAAAAATGTTGCTCGACGCGATGGTATGGGAACAACCGTTTTGTCGGCTGTTACAGAAATAGGAGAAATACCGGAATATTATTTTCAGGCCATTGGTAGTGGAACAGGAGCCATAGCAGCCTGGGAGGCAAATCTACGCTTCCTGGAGGATGGCAGGTTCGGGAATCGTAAAATGAAACTTATGGTTTCACAAAACTTCCCTTTTCACCCCATTTATGATGCATGGAAAGCAAATTCTCGACAGATGTTGCTATTCGATCATAATATGGCTCGCAGGCAGGTGGAAGAGATAGATGCTAAAGTATTGAGTAACCGTAAGCCTCCTTATCCGCCGGCAGGTGGGCTGTATGATGCTCTAATGGACGCAGGTGGCGATGTGCTTCTGGCAAATAATAAAGAATCTGCTGAGGCTGCCAGCTTATTTGAAAAATGTGAAGGTATTGACATTCATCCTGCTGCAGGTGTGGCTACTGCTACATTGATAAAAACTGTAACTGAAGGTGTCATTGACAGAAACGCACTAACTATGCTAAACATAACAGGAGGGGGAGAAAAGAGAATAATGACGGACAAGGAAGTTTTTTATCTGAAACCGGATTTAGTATTACCTTTGGATCCGGATGAGAAAATGGTACATAAGGAATTACAAACTTTGTTTAAGATATAAGTTCAGTTTATCGCACAAGTATTCAATGTTAAAAATCATAAGAACAATAATTTAAGAATTATTTATAATGTTATTATTAGCTTGAAAATATATGCATTTTTAGGCAACTTATGTTTATATGAGATTGTCATATTAGTTTAAAAGGATTATTTAATAGCAAATTTTCATCAAATACACACATATGAGAATATTTACTTTTCTAAAACCCTCATTGCTTATTGCCTTTAGTATGCTTATAGTTACTGTATCAGCAAATAATATCGAGGTTTCGTCATCAGTTACTGCACTTAAAGTTCAGTCAAAATCAATATCTGGCTTAGTATTTGAAAATACTATAGGTGTAATAAATTTTTCTGTCATTCAGAATTCCTCCACTGATTATACTCAGATAAGAGTTAATAAGTACTCTAAATCAGATAAAATTGGTTATCCATCTATGCCTGTTTACAGGAAATTGATGGAAATTCCCCTTGGAGCGCGTATTAAGGTAAAGGTTTTATCTTACGATTTAAAGGAATACAAACTTGATGAATATGGTATACAAAATCAGATATTTCCTTGTCAGGGGCCACAATCTAAATGTTCAGATAATGAGCAGTTTGTGATTGATAACAATGTTTATAATAACAATCAGTTTATCACAAGCGAACTGGCGAAAGTGAATATTGTTGGTACTATGAGGTCACAACGTTTGGCTTTGGTCGAAATCTCTCCTTTTGAATATAATCCTGTTGAAGGAATATTGCGTGTTTATGAAAACCTGCAATTTGAAGTTGAATTTGAAAATGCTGATTATGCTTCTACATATGATATTAAATCGAAGTATTACTCTCATTATTTTAGCGGAATGCAAAAGAGCGTAATTAACTACATTCCGAATACAAACAGAGAAAACCTTACTCAGTATCCTGTAAAATATGTTATCGTTTCCGACCCTATGTTCCAAAATAGTTTGCAGCCGCTTATCGATTGGAAAAAGCAAAAAGGTTTTAATGTTGTTGAGGCTTATACCAATGAGATTGGAACTACAAAAGAAGACATAAAAACATATCTGCAATCACTTTATGATGCAGGTACTACTGAGGATCCTGCGCCCTCTTTTATTTTGTTTGTGGGAGATATAAACCAGATGCCAACATATAATAATGGCCATGGTGTTACCGACAGAAATTATGTGGAATATACTGGTGATTTACTTCCGGAGATATTTTATGGCCGTTTATCTGCTGAAACAACTGACCAACTCGACATTATGATTGCTAAAACCCTGCAATATGAACAGTATACCATGCCTGACCCTTCTTATCTAGATGAGGTTGTTATGGTTGCAGGAATGGATTCAGGTTTTGGAAATGACTGGGCAAATGGTCAAATAAACTATGGAACAGAAAACTACTTTAATTCTGATAATGATATTATATCTCATACATATCTTTATCCTGAGTCAGGTGGACAGAGTTCTCAAATTAAACAGGATATATCGAACGGTGTAACTTTTGCAAACTATACGGCTCACTGTAGCCCAAATGGCTGGGCCGATCCATCATTTGTAATTAATGATATAAGCAATCTGGCGAATCAGGATAAATATGGTTTGTTAATTGGTAACTGCTGTTCCTCAAGTGAATATCAAACAACTTGCTTTGCTGAGGAAATTGTTAGAGCAGAAAATAAAGGTGCTGTTGGTTATATTGGAGGTTCCAATAGTACTTATTGGGATGAAGATTATTATTTTGGAGTAGGGGTAGGCACAATTAGTGAAGTTCCTCCTGCCTATGAAGAAACAAGTTTGGGTAATTATGACCGTTCTTTCCACACTCATGGAGAAGATTTTGGAGAGTGGTATACTACCATGGACCAGGTTATTTTTGCCGGTAATCTTGCTGTACTTGAAGGTTCTCCGGGTAGCGCAGAATACTACTGGGATATTTATAATCTGATTGGGGATACTTCTCTTATGATATATCTATCAAATCCGGATGTAATGCCTGTATCACATGATGATGTTATTACCATTGGACAAACAACTTTTGAGGTTAATACCGCCCCATATGCCTATGTTGCCTTAAATATGAATGGTATAAACTATGCAACAGTATTGGCAGATGAAAACGGTTTGGCTGAATTGGTATTTGATGGGTTAACAACACCGGGATATGCAGAATTAGTAATTACGGCACAAAATTATCAACCATGGATTGAGGATGTTTTGGTATATGCTCCTGATGGACCTTTCTGTATTTATGAAAGCTATATCCTTCAGGATGACTCGCTGGGAAATGGAAATGCTAAAGCAGAATTTGACGAAGATGTTTTTATCAATATAAATGTTAAAAACTACGGTACTGAAGATGCGAATAATGTTGTGGTTAACCTAACTACTGATAATGAATACATAACAATAATTGATGCAATAGAGAATTACGATACAATTGCAGTAGATCAAAGTGTGGGTCGTAATTATGGGTTCCGTTTTAAATTAGCCGATAATTTACCTGATCAAATGGACATGACTTTTGATTTAGTAGTTACAGATCAAAATGACTACACATGGACCAGTAATTTCAAAGTGTTGTCCTATGCACCAAATTTGTCTGCGGAAGATTTAACCATAAATGATGATGAGGGAGGAAATGGTAATGGCATTCTGGATCCTGGTGAAACAGCCATTATGACCTTTAAAACAAAAAATACAGGTCATTGTATTATAGAAAATGTAACTGCTAGCTTACAGCCTTACAATCAGCACATTACTATTTTGAGTGCTGATACCACCTTGCCAACACTTGGATTGTCAAATCCATGCTATACATCTTTCCAGGTAGAAGTTGATGAAAATGCTCCTGAAGGTATCTTTGCTGAAATGCAGTATGAAATTAGTGGTGCCGGATATAGTGAGATGAGTATATATTATCCAAAAATTACTCAACTTGTTGAGGACTGGGAAACTGGAGATTTTTCAAAATATGAATGGCTAAGTGATGGCGATACGCCATGGGAAATTATTACAGAATCTCCTTTTGAAGGATTTTACCATGCTGCTTCTGGTAATATTGGAGATAACCAAACATCTGAATTAAAAATTCAATATGAGGTAATGGGTTACGACAGTATTAGGTTTGAAAGGAAAGTTTCAACGGAGGCGGATTATGATTTCCTGATATTTTTTATTGATAATAATGAAAAGGCAAGATGGTCAGGCTCAAAGGCATGGGAAGAAGTAGTATTCCCTGTTGGGCCTGGAATGCATGAGTTCAAATGGGTTTATGAAAAAGATTATTCTCAAACAGGAGGCTCCGATAAAGTATGGGTCGACTATATTTCATTGCCAACAATGATGGTAACTACATTGTTTGCAGGACCTGATGATCAAACATGTGGCAACAGTGAGTTTATATGTGATGGAACAGTTACAAATTATTATACCATATGGTCGTCAACAAGTGGTAGTGGAACATTTGTAGGAATTGATTTATTAAACCCTATTTATACTCCTTCAGAGGATGATGTCTTGGCCGGTGAGGTTCAGTTAACCCTTAACCTTATCGATGTTGATGGAATCACAGAAAGTGATGAAATGACATTGAGTTTTGTAGGTATTCCTGAAAAAGCTTATATACCAAATGGCCCTGAGCAGATAGATTTACAAGAATATACTTCGAGCACTTATGTAACCGAAAGTATACCAACAGCAAGCTCATACGATTGGCAAATATATCCATCATTGGCAGGAACTATTAATGGTAATTCCCTCAATATTACAGTTGACTGGAATGTGGAATATGAAGGTGAAGTCTGGCTTAAAGTAGCAGGTGAAAATGATTGTGGTACAGGAGAATACTCTGATTCACTATTTATTATGTTGTCTAATCCAGTAGGGATTAATCTGGCGACTGCCGAAAATGATATGATTATAATGCCTAACCCAAATAATGGTAACTTCAAGGTTCAAATGAATACTAGCTCTTTTAAGAAATCAGAATTATCACTGATGAATTCAATTGGACAGGAAGTATTTAGCCAAACTATTATGCCTAAGCAGGATATGATTGATATTCAAAATGTTAAGCCCGGAGTTTATATGCTTCTTCTAAGTGGTGAGGGTGGTAAAGTGATTAAGAAAATTATTGTAAAATAAAAAATATGAAACGTTTATTATTATTGTTATTAACCATTGGCTTGTTTAATTTATTGCAAGCTTCAGAAATTGTAAAAATTCAGGAATCGGGAGATGTTGAAACAGGAATCACTCTTGTAAACTCAAATATCGATCAAAGTATATTGAGTTTTAAAATGAGTGAGTTTTCCTATTCTGAAGTTGAAACTAGTAGAGGTAAGGCTTGGAGCATTTTTGTTGATGGCTCTGCAAAACGTCTGGAAAAAGGACGTCCTGAACTTCCTCTTTTTGCAGCATCAATTGTAATTCCTTCCCAAGCAAATATGGAAGTAGAAGTTATAAAAGCACAGTATGTAGAATATACAGATGTACTAATTGCTCCTTCAAAAGGTAATTTAAACAGGACAATTAACCCTTCTGATGTTCCCTATGAATTTGGTCCTCAATATGACAGGGATAATTTCTTTCCCCAAAATACTGTGGGTTTGAGGGATCCTTATATTATAAGAGATTTCAGAGGTCAAACAGTATTGATAAATCCATTCGTTTATAATGCAGTTACTAAAACCCTACGTGTTTATTATAATATTGAACTTAAGGTTGCAAAAAATGGAATTTCAAATATTAATACACTTTCTTCAAATGATTTTCCAACTGCTATCGACAGCAGGTTTAGCAATATTTATAAACGTCAATTCTTAAACTTCGAAAGTGTACAGTCCAGATATACTCCAGTAGAGGAAGATGGTAGTATGCTTATTATTTCCTATGGTGATTTTATGGATGAGATGGATCCTTTCATAGATTGGAAAATAAAAACTGGCACAGAAGTAGAAATTGTTGACGTAGCAAGCATTGGTGGTGCTTCAGCAATAAAAACTTATATAGCCGACTATTATAATGATAACGAATTAACCTTTGTTCTTCTTGTGGGTGATGCCCAGCAAGTACCTTCTTCAATGGTGGGTGGCAACGACTCAGATGTTGATTACTCATATATTGTTGGTAGCGACCACTATCCGGATTGCTTTGTGGGTAGATTTTCAGCTCAAACGGAACAACATGTAATAACTCAGGTTGATCGTACAATTAATTATGAGCGTTATCCCTTACAACTTTCTGGATGGTATGAAAATGCCATTGGTATAGCATCTGACCAAGGCCCTGGAGATGAAAATGAATATGATTATGTGCATATGAGAAACATTGCAAATAATAAACTTATTCCTTTCACCTATACATATGCATATGAACTGTTTGATGGTAGCCAGGGTGATGAGGATGCTTCTGGAAATCCAACTCCTGCAATGGTAGCAGAAGCAGTTAATTCTGGAGCCACAATAATCAATTATACAGGTCATGGTAGTGATGTTTCTTGGGGATCATCAGGATTCTCGAGTAATAATGTCAATCAACTTACTAACAATGATAAACTCCCTTTTATAATATCTGTTGCTTGTGTAAATGGTAATTTTGTTGGAACAACTTGTTTTGCAGAGGCTTGGTTAAGAGCAGAAAATAACGGAGAACCTGCTGGAGCAGTTGCCACTATAATGTCTACTATAAACCAAAGTTGGAATCCTCCAATGCGTGGACAGGATGATATGAATGACATACTTACTGAAGCAGATGAAAACAATATAAAACGTACTTTCGGTGGTATTACAATGAATGGCTGTATGGGAATGAATGATGAGTATGGTGCAGGAGGTGATGAAATGACTGATACATGGACTATATTTGGAGACCCTTCTCTGGTTGTTAGAACAGATGTTCCTGCAAATATGACTGTTACTCATTCTCCAATAGCACCAATGGGGACTACATCATTTCAGTTAGATTGCGATGCTGAGGGTGCATTAGCTGTACTTTCCATGAATGGAGAAATTATAGGCTCTGCCAATGTAACTTCTGGAACTGCTACTATTGTCTTTCCTTCTTTACAGGAAATTGGGGCTATGGACCTTGTAATAACTGCTTTTAATTATTTACCTTACGAATCAACTGTTGATATAATTGTTTTAGAAGGACCATATATTTTGTATGCTGATAATGTAATAAATGATGAATCAGGAAACAACAATCAAATTATTGATTATAACGAAAGCATTTTACTTACTATTGGACTTTCAGATATATGTCCTGATGATGCTATTAATGTTAATGCCAGTATAATTACTGATAGTGAGTTTATTTCCTTTTCGGATGATGAAGAATTTTACGGTGATATACCTTCTGAGG
>PKTD01000191.1 GCA_002869315.1 Marinilabiliales bacterium
AATATACTTTTGTCATTTTAAAACATTCACACGTGAAAAAATTATCCATATTTATTATGATGGCAGGAATTTTCCTAGCATCATGTACACCAAAAACAGAAACTGAAATGCAGAACCCTCTATTACAGAAGTTCGATACCCCATATGGCGTGCCGCCATTTGAAAAAATAGAAGTGAGTCACTTTATTCCGGCTTATGAATTCGCTATGAAAGAGCATTCCAAAGAAATTGATGCTATTGTAAATAACTCAGAAAAACCTACTTTTAAAAATACTATAGAACAATTGGATGCCAGTGGAAAGTTATTCGACCGAGTTGCATCCACGTTTAACAACCTGAATGCTTCGTTAACTAGCGACAGCATGCAGGAAGTTGCTCAAAGCATAGCACCTTTAATATCCAAACATTTTGATGATATTTCACTGAACGCCAAACTTTTCAATAAGGTAAAATCAGTTTATGACAACCGGGCTAACTTAAATATGAGTACTGAAGAAAGCCGACTTTTGGAGGTTATTTACAAAGGATTCGAAAGAGGCGGTGCAAATTTAAGTCTTGAAAATCAGGAAAAGTTACGCAAACTAAATGGAGAGATTTCAGTATTACAACTCCAGTTCGATAATAATGTTTTGGCTGAAACCAACAACTATAAATTAGTAATTGATAATGAAAAGGATTTATCAGGTTTACCAGAATCTGTAATAAATACTGCCAGAAAAACTGCAGAAGAAAACGGGCTGGAAGGAAAGTGGGTTTTCACAACTCACAAGCCCAGTATGCTTCCCTTCCTTACCTATGCCGATAATCGCGATTTAAGAGAAAAACTGCATACCGCATATATTATGCGAGGCAATAACAATAATAAATACGACAATAAAAAAATCCTGGCAAAAATTGCATCTTTAACAACTGCCAAGGCAAAACTATTTGGATTCGAAAATTATGCAGAATACGTTTTGGACAAAAACATGGCAAAGAACCCTGAAACAGTTTTCAAGTTTACAAATGATATTTGGGATGCTGCTCTTCCAATGGCAAAAAAGGAAGCTGAATCACTACAAAACCTTATTGATGAAGAAAAAGGTGGTTTTAAATTAGAGCATTGGGACTGGTGGTATTATTCAGAAAAACTACGTTCCAAAAAATACAATCTGGATGAGGAAATGCTACGCCCTTATTTTGAATTAAATGAGGTTAGAGATGGTTCATTTATGGTTGCCAATAAACTATTTGGATTAAAATTCAGAGAGAGAAATGATATTCCTAAATATCATCCTGATGTACAGGTATTTGAAGTTTTAAACCCTGACGACTCACATTTGGGAATTCTATATATGGACTGGTACCCAAGAGCCAGCAAAAGCGGTGGCGCATGGATGGATGCTTATCGCAAACAATCAGAAGGCGTAAGTCCTGTTATAACTACTAACTTTAATTTTACTACTCCTTCAGGCGACAAGCCTGCTTTACTTTCTATTGATGAAGTTGAAACAACCTTCCATGAGTTTGGACATGCGCTTCACGGACTGCTTTCAAACTGCAAGTACAACACCCTGTCAGGCACATCAGTTGCGCGCGATTTTGTGGAATTACCATCCCAGTTTATGGAAAACTATGCCACACATCCTGAGGTTTTAAAAATGTATGCAAAACATTATAAAACAGGAGAAACTATTCCTGATGAACTTATTCAAAAATTTAAGGATAGCGGCTTATTCAATAATGGTTTTGTGGTAGTTGAATACACTTCAGCAGCACTGCTTGATATGTATTGGAATACTCTAAACGATACAGTAAAGAGAGATCCAATAGAATTTGAAAATGAGATTATGGCCAAAATTAATATGTTGCCGGAAATTATTGTTCGATATAGAAGCCCATATTTCTCACATGTTTTTGGTGGTGGCTATGCTGCAGGATATTATAGTTATCAATGGGCAGCTGTATTAGATGCTGATGCATTTAGTGTTTTTCAGGAAAAGGGACTATTTGATCAGGAAACAGCAAACTCTTTGAGAGATTATATCTACGCCGCAGGAAATTCAGAGCCGGCAATGGTCTTATATAAAAAATTCAGGGGCTCAGAACCGAAAACAGATGCTTTCTTACAAAGAAATGGGCTAAATTAATTTACCCAAAAACTAGAAGTTTAATTTCAACTATAAGAAAAAAGGTAGTCTGTAGTGAGTTATTCTTTTTAATAGTTTTGTAGATATGAAGAATATGAAAAATATAATATTCAGTCTGAAAATCAGTCGGATATTGTATATTCTCCTATTAATTGCCACCCCCTTCCTGCTATTACAAAACTACTTACAGTCGGCTATTGGTAAGTTATCTGATTATACATTTAAAATTGCTAGCCTAGATATTCCACTAACTCTAAGTGTAGTTTTTTTTATAGTAATAGTAGTGCTTACTTTTAGCTGGAAAAAAATTAATTTACTAAGAAGTTTATCATGGGTGGCAGTAATTTTATTATTTTGGATAGGCCAGAAAACAACCGATTTTTATTTCAACCATAAATTTTATGAATTACAATACAATTGGCATTACTTTGCTTATTCAATTTTTGCTTTCATTAATTATCATTACTTAAAAGAAAAAAATCGCCCAGATTACAAAATAATATTACTGACATTTATATCTGCTCTAGAAATTTCTACTCTGGACGAATTTTTACAAATTCCTTTATCAAACAGGATATTTGATCTTGGTGATGTTGCCAAAGATTTATGGGGAACTTTAATAGGATTGTTCTTTATTTATTTTATTCTGGAAAATGGTAAGATTTTCAAAAATAAATGGAGATTCCGTCAGAAAAAAATAAAGGAATATTTAAAATCTCCAGTGGCTTTATTTGTTTTCCTGTTTATAATCAGTTATATCTTTATGTTGGTTTCATCAGTTCTGACTGATACCGAATACCTGATCCAGGCAATAATGATTACATTATTTTTATCCATTGCGATTCTCTCTTTAATCCACCTTACACAGTTTTCAAGAGCAAAGTATTTTATAATTGTAATTTTTGGCCTGGCATTTACCCTATTAATTTTCTCATTTATAAAAAACTACGATAAAAACATCAGCTATTCGAAAAACAGCATATTGATTTACAAGGGTATACCTATAGTTTATTTCGATGTTATAATATATCCCAATGGAATGTTCAGAATTGTAGATAAGAAAACCAGTTTTAATATGAGAGATCAACAAACTATTTGGGCAAATAGTGAAAATATTATTGTGGTAGCTTCGGGGCAAGAAGGTAAAGGTGCTAAAGGGCTTAGGTCGAGCAATGAAATTCATTTCGAATTTGATAAAACTAAAGGTCGGGGAATACAAATTATTCCACAAAAAAACTCAGATGCGGTTAAAACTTTTAATCGACTTAAGTCGGATTCGAAGCGACCACTATTGATATACAATAACAATTAGTATTATGATGATAAATAAAGCCATATCTATTTCAATATTAAGCATCTGGGGACTGCTTATTATTATGGGTTTATTTACCATAATACAACCTCAATGGCTAAAGGATTTATCAACTTCAGGAAAAACAACTGAAGCCACAAGTATAAAAAATGCAGCAGACAACTACCTTAAAAACAAAAAGTATGACAAGGCAATAAGTTTATATAAAAAAGCCTTAAAAATAACTCCTGATCTTAAAGGTGCAATTGCAAATATGGCGGTTGCCTATCAAAAGAAATCTGATTTTAGCCGATCGTTAACAGTTTTCAATTATCTTTTAAAAATGGAGCCCGAATATCCAGAAGTAATATATTATAATATTGCTGAAATTTATGAAAAAACTAATGATACAGATAAGGCTCTAAAATCTTATTTATTGTCTGCTAAAAACTCAGCATTTCCAGAGGAATCGTATCAAAAAGCCGGACATATTTTAATGAATAAACAAGAATGGGAAAATGCACTTACTAAATTTTATTTAGCCATAGAGCACAAAAAAGATCTAAAGAAACTATATAAAGGTATGTTAATAAATTATCAGAAATCTGTTAGTGATACCAGCCTAATTTATAGTGAAATAAATATGATTTTAAAATCAGAAAGTTATATTCCATTTTTAAATATTTATGATGAGAAGTCTGTAAATTATCAACTGAGCAAAGATGTAAAACTTATTAAAACCTATAATAATATCGGCTTCTGCTTAGCTAAAATAAAGAGGTATGAAGAATCGTTAGTTTATTTAAAAAAAGCTTTGGAAATGGATCCGGGTTTCGTTAAGGCTAAAAATAATCTAATGGTTGTTGAAGGTTTAAAAGGTGAAGAAGCCGTCAAATAAGAACTCTCTTATTATCAGGCTTCTTTATATATAGATTTACTTATTTACTATAAAATTTGTGCTGTCAGCGCTTTGGTTTGCTATTAAATTCGTATTGAAGGGTATGTCATTTATATATGACTCATCTTGCAATTCAAAGTCCTTATTCATTGCTATTTCCTGCATTTTTCCTGCTGCTATTTCATAAGTATCAAAAGGTATATCATTTACGTTTTCTTCTTCAATTGAAAACTCAGTACTAAGAGCATTTTCTAAAATCATCTGCCCAGCAATTTTCTCAGTATTAAATGGGATGTCATTTATATATTCTTCATTCTCCATTTCAAGGCCACCAGCAAAAATATTTGTAGTTAAAAAGATAGTCATTAAAACTGCGATTGTTGATTTAGTTAAAGTTTTCATCTCTATATTTTTTAATTGTTTTCTTAATTTTTCAGCAAATATATGGCGATAGGTAAAGGTGGTGAATAGGAAATAGGTGAGTGGAATAAACTGGTCGGTGAATGGCGAAAAGGGATAGTAAAAGATAGAATGAATCAAATTAATCATTATTTTTACTACAATTAAAAATCATTTATTATGAATGATATCAAACCTATTCTATCACAAGAAAGTGTTGAATGCAAAAACTGTGATTATAATTTTAAAGGTCAATTTTGCCCAAAATGCGGACAAAAAGTAATTACAGAGCGGAATACCGTAAAACATTTTTTCAAATTATTATTTGATAGTTTCGACATTGACAAGGGTGTACTTTTTACAGCACGAATACTTTTTACCAATCCAGAAACTATTGTTCATGACTACCTTAATGGTAAAACTAAAAAATACTACAATCCATTAAAATACTTACTTGTGCTGACTGGTATATATGCCATATTTATAATTGGATTAAATATTTTTGACTCAAACATTGAAACTACTAACGAACTTCTAAATGGCGATGCTAATTCAACTGAATTTCAGAGGACAATTAATTCATATATTAGAAAGTATCTGAGTTTTTTTCCAATTTTAATGATTCCTTTTTATGGCATAGTTTCAAATTGGGTTTTTCGAAAGCCAAAATTATATTTTGGCGAACACCTTATTATTAATACATATTTGTTTGCACAATATATTTTAATAACCACATTAGTAGTAATAATGATTTCCCCTTTCACAAGTATTTATAAGTTGCTATTTCCTTTGGGCTTAATATCACTTCTAATTTATTATACTTATTCTTCTCGAAAGATTTTTAAGCAGTCAATAGTAAAAGCGTTTTTTAAATCACTATTAGTAATAATCTTGGGAATGATGTTTTTTATGATTACCATAATTGTACTCTCTATGATAGTATTCACAATTATGGCACTGATGGGGTATAACATTCAGGAAATTGTAAAATAAAATGAGTTTACTAATATGTACAAAAAAAGACCGCTCTTAAGAACAGCCTTTTTTGTCGGAGTGATCCGACTTCCTGTGTCACCATTCTGGTTCACGGGATAAACTTCTCCTCTCGTCAAAAAAACAACTAGCTTATATGTAAGAATGTTGGCGCGAGTCGAACGGACGACCATCCCGACAACACATTGTCGGGATACGCTAGCCAACAAAAAAAGACTGCCCTTTACGGACAGTCTTTGTAGAATTATTGGTCGGAGTGATCCGACTCGAACGGACGACCACTTGCACCCCATGCAAGTACGCTAGCCAACTGCGCCACACCCCGAAGAATCCCTTTAAGAATTACACTGCAAAGATAATTCTTTTTCCAAAAATAT
>PKTD01000009.1 GCA_002869315.1 Marinilabiliales bacterium
ATTCTGAATGGCATTCGGAGCACATTGCATATTAATAGATGGTAGAGGAGAATTCATACTCGTCGTAGTTTTTCATTGCTTTTTCTATTACATAATCTGTTTCACCATCTAGGAGGTACTTTCCACAAACCAGGCAATTCTCAAAAGGTTTTCCATCTCCATCAGACTCAAAAAAATTTGGTATGTCTATTAAATGTTCCAATTGCTTATTTTTTTAGCAAAATTAGTTATTAATTTTAAAAATTATCTCAAAAAACATAAAAAGCTCTTTAGGCTGCAGATTCAGATATGCGAGTAATAATCATATCCATAAGTTAACC
Organism: Marinilabiliales bacterium; assembly: GCA_002869315.1. Classification (GTDB taxonomy): domain Bacteria; phylum Bacteroidota; class Bacteroidia; order Bacteroidales; family F082; genus BM524. The sequence continues at coordinate 321 of PKTD01000009.1, forward strand.
CTATCTGGGAAAAGACTCTGTGGCATCGATAATGTAAAGACTAAAAGATTTACAATTCTTGCATATTTTTCAGCCTGTTTATTATCCATCAGCCCTTAAAACGCCAAATTATTTTCATTTAACATTTTTTTCAAAATGGCTTTAGTCCCTGTAAATCAATTGTCTACAATAAAAATAATCAATAATGTATAAGAAAATAGTAATTAATGTTAGACGATATTAATATTTTGTTTATGTTTGCAATCAATATAGTTAGACAGTAATGCATTAAAATTATTATGACAATGATAGATCTTAAGAATAACATTAAACGAATGAAAGATATAATGAACTTTACTTATCAATCATTAATAACAAAGGTTAGCGAACAGAAAAAGACTGATCTGAATTTTCTAGTAATTCCAAATTATCAAGAGAACAGACTTTTTAATCGTAAAACAAATCATAAAAAATATAATAGTATAGCATAATAAATGTCTAATGAATGACTATTATTATTATACATTTAATTCAAAGAAAATAAAAACAAATAATATATTAACTAAATAATACTAAAACAATGAAAAATTTCAGACACTTAATTACGATTTTAATTTTGTCATTAATGGCAAATATGAGCAGTTATGCAGATGCACGACTACAGGTAATTCACAATTCTTCTGACAATGCAGCCCAAACGGTTGACATATGGTTAGATAACACCTTATTACTGGACAACTTTCAGTTTAGAACTGCAAGTCCTTTTATAGATGCTCCATCAGGAGTTGATTTTACCATTAGTGTTAAAGGTCCAGACAGTCAAATGTCAGATGATCCTATTTGGTCAAGAGAGTACAATCTTGAAGATAACAAAACTTATGTCCTTATTGCTAATGGAATGGTAAGTGAGCAGGGTTATAATCCAAACATCCCATTTGATATCTATGTATATGATATGGGTAGAGAAGAAAGTTTAGTTGAATCAAATACGGACCTTTTGGTTTTCCATGGCTCAACTGATGCACCAATAGTAGATGTAGTTGAAACAGGTGTAGGTGCAGGAACTATTGTAGATAATCTTGATTATTCTGATTATACATCATACCTTGAGCTTCCTACAAACGACTATATACTGGAACTGAAAGACGAAGATGGAAAAAGTGTATTGGCAAGTTATGCAGCGCCTCTTAAAACTTTAGAGTTGCAAGGTGCAGCTGCGGTTGTAGTAGCAAGCGGTTTTCTAAATCCTGCTGATAATAGCAATGGCGAGGAGTTTGGTTTATGGGTAGCGCTTCCAACAGGAGGCCAGATGCTGCCTTTACCTGAAGTTGGAGGAACTGCCAGAGTACAAATTATACACAATTCAGCCGACCTTGATGCAACACTAGTTGATGTTTGGTTAAATGGAGAATTGGCAATTGATGACTTTATGTTTAGAACTGCCACTCCATTTGTGGATATGGCTGCTGGTGAGGAGTTAGTTCTTGAGATTAAGAGTTCAAACAGTACTGGTTCTGATGAGTCCTTATGGAGTAATACCTATGTTCTTGAGGATGGCCATACTTATGTAATGATTGCAAATGGTATAATTGGAGACGAAGGTTACAGTCCTTCAAACAATTTTTATATTTATGTATACGACCAGGGAAGAGAGTCATCTGAAATGAGCAACTATACAGATATGCTTGTTTTTCATGGATCCACTGATGCTCCTGCGGTTGACATACTTGAAGCGAATGATAGAATAACCATAGTTAATAACTTGGTATATGGAGAGTTTGAGGGTTATTTGGAAATCGAAACCGATGACTATATACTTGAATTAACTGATGAGACTGGACAAAATACTCTGGCTACTTACTCAGCGCCTTTAGGGTCCCTTGGTTTGCAAAATCAGGCTATTGTAACAGTTGCTTCAGGCTTTCTTAATCCATCAAACAACAGCGATGGTGCTTCATTTGGCTTATGGGTAGCATTGCCATCAGGAGGTGAATTAGTAGAGCTTCCGGTTTACAATCCTACTGCAAGAGTTCAAGTTATACACAACTCAGCCGATATGGCAGCAGAAATTGTAGATGTGTGGTTAAACAATACATTACTTATAGATAACTTTCAGTTTAGAACTGCTTCACCATTTATTGATGCGCCAGCTAATCAGGAATTTACAATTAGTATCCAAGGTCCGGATAGCGAGTCTGCAGACAACCCAATCTGGTCACAGAACTATACACTTGAAGATGGAGAAACATATATACTGATTGCAAATGGAATTGTTAGTCCTAGTGGCTATATGCCAATGCAACAATTCGATATTTATGATTATGCAATGGGACGTGAGATGGCTACAAATGGAAACAATACTGATTTGTTGGTTTTCCACGGTGCAACAGATGCACCTGCAGTAGACGTGGTTGAAATAGGAGTTGGTGCAGGAACAATAATTGATGATATGGCATACTCCAGTTTCAATGGATACCTTGAGTTACCAACTGAGGATTATGTATTAGATATAAAAGACATGAGCGGACAAAATTCAGTAGCACAATACTCAGCTCCTCTAAAGACATTAGGTCTTGATGGTGCTGCAGCCGTAACTGTTGCTTCAGGATTCTTAAATCCTCAGAACAATAGTAATGGAGCAAGCTTTGGCCTATGGGTAGCACTGCCTTCAGGTGGTGATTTAATTGCACTTCCTGAGTATTTCTCTACAGCAAGAGTGCAAGTAATACACAACTCATCTGATTTAGCAGCAGAAGTTGTTGATGTATGGTTAAACAATACTCTTTTAATTGACAATTTTGAATTCAGAACATCAACACCGTTTATTGATGCTCCTGCCAATGAAGAGTTTACCATTAGCATCCAGGGTCCAGATAGCCAAAGTGCAGAAAATCCAATCTGGTCACAAAATTATACATTAGAAGGCGGTGAGACATATGTTCTTATTGCAAATGGTATCGTTAGCCCTCAGGGTTATGATCCAGTGCAGCCTTTCGATATTTATGTATATGCTCAAGGTCGTGAAATGGCAAATGCTATGGATTATACAGATGTATTAGTTTTTCATGGTTCAACTGATGCCCCAACCGTAGATATTGTTGAGGTTGCTGCCGGTGCCGGAACTATAGTTGACAATTTATCATATGGTGATTACTCAAACTATCTTGAGTTACCAACAGATAATTACCAACTGGATATCAGAGATGAGTCAGGAACAGTTACAGTAGCTTCTTACCTAGCACCTTTAGCAGACTTAAATCTGCAAGGGTATGCAATTTCAGTAGTAGCATCTGGATTCCTAGCTCCTGAAAATAACAGTTTTGGTGAAGGTTTCGGCTTATGGGTTAGTCTTCCTGAAGGAGGTGATTTAGTTGAGTTACCATTAGCTATTCCAACATCAATTGAAGACAATAGTTCTTTGAAATCAAACCTTAATGTTTATCCAAATCCTGCATCAACTAATCTTAATGTTCAATTTGCAATGGATACTGATTCTGATGTTATAGTAAATATGTATAATATTCTTGGAAACACTGTGAAGTCTGTTTCACTGGGTAATTTATCAAGTGATCTTTATACGGAAAATATAGATGTAACTGACCTGTCATCTGGCTTATATATTTTAAGCGTTCAGTCTGGTTCATCCACAATGACAAAGAAAGTACACATAAATAACTAGTGTCTTTAGTATGTTAATTGTATACCCTCTCTGCTTTGGCGGGGAGGGTATTTTATTTTTTCAAATTAAAAGGCATGAATTATATATAAATATTACAAATTGAACATTTTACACTACACACCGTTCAAAGAATAAAGTAGATAATTTTTTAAACAACTAAAGCCAGAGTTTGTGTAGCAAAGGTAAAGCAACAGGGAATATTTTATAATAGCAAAAAAAAAGCCCTTCCTTTTTAAGAAAGAGCTTTTATATATTTCTTAATATACCTACTTCTGAATAGCCCTGCCTGAACCAATAATGTTTACATTTTTATTTTCAGGATTACCATAGTAATATACATTACCTGAACCAACTATTGAGGCTGAAAGTTCTTCAACTACAGTTGCTTTTACGTCTCCTGATCCGGCAATTTTGGCCATTAAATTTACAGCTTTTAGATCTGAGGCGTCTGTATCGCCACTTCCGGAAACAGAAACTTTAAGGTCTACTGCGCTACCTGATAGGCTTACTTCACCAGAGCCTGCAATTGAAATTTTACATTTGTTGAGTTTCAAATCCTTAGCGTAGGTATCGCCAGAACCACCAACATTGACTTCTAGATCTCCGCTAACACCCGAAAACTTAACATCACCTGAACCGGCAATGGTACATTGTACATTTTTTGCATCCAAAGGAGCAACTAAGTCACCGGAACCAACTATTTTAATATTAAAGTTATTTGTTTTTATAGTGTTTTCAAGAGTGATATCTCCTGACCCTACTAAACTAACCCCATCCAGATTTTTGACGGTAATATAAACTTTAGCAACATGAATTTTTTTACGGTAATCCTTAATATAAATCTTTAAACTACCATTTTTAACTTCTGTATAGAAATGACTCATTAATGCTTCATCAACCTCTACTTCTACGCTTTGAGCAGAACCTTGTTTAACGAATACATCGGCTGAACATACAAGTTAGATATTAGTGAATTCTGATAAAGTACGGGTTTCTTTTTTTACATCTTCACCCTGAGGTGATGCATTTGTTGCACTAAATGGAAATGCAATGATTGCGGACAATATTGCGAATGCAATTATAGATTTTAATTTCATGATTTTATTTTTAGTTATTAATACTGTTGTGACGTATCAATCCAATAAAAGTTACTATTGTTTACTAAAAATAATTGTTGACTGCGATAATATTAAGTGTAATAAAACGTAAGACCTTAATTATCAATCATCCCCTGCCCTATTTTTTTGATCTTTCCTTCAGACTTTAGTTCAGTAATTAATTTGTCAAGAACTCCATTAATAAAGATTTTACTCTTTGCAATGCTGAAATATTTCGACAACTCAATATACTCATTTAAAGTAACTTTAACAGGAACCTCATCCATATACATAAACTCCGTAATGGCCATTTTAATAATTATTAAATCCATTAGAGGAATCCTGTCATACTCCCAGTTTATAGTTTTAGGTTTAATTAAATCGTCGTTTATTTCATCGTTTAAGATGACTTTTCTATAAAGTTTCTTTACAAAATCTAAATCCGTATTTACATTATCATTTTGAGTTTTTAGAAGAGGCGGTAATGCAGTATTTTCATTAGATTTTATCTTAATGACATCTGTAAATTTTATTAATAATATATTGACAAGGTCGTAAGAATCAACAAAATAAACACTTTTTTCAGAGTAGTAGGAAGTTAATAAGTCGAATTTTGATAGTAAACGGTCTACAATTTTTATTATAAGTTTTTTATCCTCTTCAAGTGATGATGAATCGGAATCCATATAAGTTTTAAAGAAATCCTGCTCATTAAGAAGGCTATAAAACTTGCGAATCATATCTTCTTCCTCTGACCAATTAATTTTATATAACTCTTCTTTTTTATTGAAATCCAGATTATTATCAATATAATTCAGGACTTTATTATCAATAAATTTTAAGTTAGGGTTCAAGTCTTCTTCAGTAGGGATATACTTTTTTTTCCTTTCTTCTGCCAGATTTTCGGCAAATTTCCTGGTTTGATTTAGGAAAGATAACTGATAAATAAATAGTTCATAAATTTTATTTATAC